>NZ_JBEPAL010000001.1:506030-583396 GCF_040298625.1 Streptomyces sp. NPDC001532 | reverse complement strand
ACCGCAGCCAACTCCCCACCCAGCACACCCGCTCAACGACACACCCCATCAAACGGACACGCCACCAGCGAACACACCTGACCAAGCACTACTAGTCGCGCGCCGCCCCCGGGTGCAGGCGGACCCAGCCCTCCCAGGCGGAGGTGATCATGTCCTGGACGTCGTGGCGGGCCTTCCAGGCCAGCTCGGTGCTGATGCGGTCGGCTGAGGCGACGACGCGCGCCGGGTCGCCGGGGCGGCGCGGGGTGACCGTGGGCGGGCGGTCGTAGCCGGTGAGGGCGTTGATGCGGTCGATCATCTCGCGCACGGAGACGCCCTCACCGCGCCCGATGTTCAGGGTGAGGTCGCGGCCGGGGGAGGCCTGGAGCGCGCGGGCGGCGGCGACATGGGCCTCCGCCAGGTCGACGACGTGGATGTAGTCCCGGACGCAGGTGCCGTCCGGGGTCGGGTAGTCGTCGCCGAAGATGCGCGGATGCGCGCCCTCGGTCAGCTTCTCGAAGACCATGGGGACGAGATTGGAGACGCCGGTGTCGGCCAGCTCCGGGGCCGCCGCGCCGGCCACGTTGAAGTAGCGCAGCGAGGCGGTGGCCAGGCCCGTCGCCCGGCCCGTGGCCCGCACCAGCCACTCACCGGCCAGCTTGGTCTCGCCGTACGGCGACATCGGCACGCACGGCGTCTCCTCGGTCACCAGGTCCACGTCCGGCATGCCGTACACGGCCGCCGAGGAGGAGAACACGAAGGACTCCACCCCGGCCGCCGTGACCGCCTCCAGCAGGACCCGCAGGCCCTCCACGTTCTCCCGGTAGTAGTGCAGCGGCAGGTCCACGGACTCCCCGACCTGCTTCTTCGCCGCCAGATGCACCACCCCGGTGACGCCGTGCCCGGCCAGCACCCGGCTGAGCCGTTCCCGGTCCAGCGTCGAGCCGACCTCCAGCGGCACGTCCGCCGGGAGCCGTTCGGCGATCCCGGTGGACAGGTCGTCGTAGACCACGGCCCGCTCGCCGGCCTCGGTCATCGCCCGTACCACATGCGCCCCGATGTATCCGGCGCCACCGGTGATCAGCCAGGTCATGTGCGGCCGTCCCCTCGTCAGTCGGCGGCCCCCGTGGGGGCCCGGTGGGTGTGTCCGGCCCCCAGTGAAGCAGGCGCGGGCTCGCTCTGTGACCTTGTTGTGACGCGCCGTAGCCGGACGAAGGACAGGACCGCGGCCGTGCCGAGGAGGCCGTTGCGCACGACCAGCAGCGCGCAGCCGGTCGCGGTGCTCGCCGCGACCTCGTCGTAGAGCACGGGGTAGATCAGCCCGGTGACGGCGGTCGCGGCGACGATCAGCGCGGCGACGGGGCGCTGCGAGGTCTGCCGGGAGGTCAGGCAGACGGCGGCCAGGCCGAGCAGCCAGATCATGTACTGCGGGCTGAGCACGCGGCTGGTGACGGTGAAGAGCAGTACGGCGGTCAGCGCCGCGTCGTAGGGTGTCGCCTCGGACCAGTGCCGCGCGGTCAGCCGCCAGCGCAGCAGCAGCGCGAACGCCACGGCCGTCAGGGCGAGGGAGGCGGTGGCCACGGCGGACACATACGGCCCGGAGAACTCCAGGGCCCCGTACCGGTAGCCCGTCGTCCCCGGCCAGCCGGCGTGTGTGGCGAGCCCCAGCAGGGTGCCGCCGAAGGACTCGATCTGCACGCCCCGGCCGCCCTGCTGGCGCAGGAAGGCCAGCGGGTGGGCGAACGCGACGGCGAGCAGCCCGAGGGCCACCGCCCCGGTGACGGCCGCCGACCCCCACGCCCGCCGCGTCGCCCGCCCCTTCGGCACGCCCACCAGCACCAGGGCCGGCCACACCTTCACCAGGGCGCCCAGCGCCGCGAACGCCCCGCACGCGCGCGTGGAGCGCGTCAGCGCCACCAGTGCGACCACGGCGAACGCGGTGACCTGGAGGTCGTACCGCGCGAGCGGCACGTGCAGCAGCAGCGGCAGCGCGAGGATCCACAGCGCCGGGCCGAGCAGCGTGCGGCCCGGCCGGCTTCCCGCGCGGGCCAGTGCCACGGTGATCACCGCGTCCGCGGCGAGGCTGAGGACCACGAACGCCTGGAAGTACGTCAGGCCCGGCAGCAGTTCCGGCGCCAGCAGCACCGGCCCGGCGCCCGGCGGGTACTGCCACAGGGCGTCGTCCGTAGGGAAGCCTTCGCGCGCGAGGTGGTCGGACCAGTTCCGGTACAGCCGCCACACCTCCCGCGCCACCGAGCCGTTCCCGAGGAGCTCCGCGGCGTTGTGGGCGAGCAGCCACAGCATCAGGGCGCGGGTGACCGGCCAGGCGGCGGTGAGGGCGAGGAGACGGCGGGTCTGCGAGGTCATCGGCGAGGGGTCCTCAGTGGGGGGAGAGGGAGCCGGACGCCTGTATGTATGACCTGCCCGCCGCCGCCGATATCGCTACCGCGCCGCCGCCTCCTCCGCCACGGCCGCGTCCAGCGCGGTCGTGAGCCGGTCGAGGCGGTCGCGCAGGGTGCGGATCTCGTCGATGTCGCAGCCGGTCGCGGCGACGATCCGGCGCGGCACCTCCTCCGCCCGCTCGCGCAACGCGACGCCCTGCTCCGTGAGCCGGATCTCGACCGAGCGCTCGTCGCGGGCGCTGCGCTCCCGGCGGACGAGTCCGGCCGTCTCCAGGCGCTTGAGCAGCGGGGAGAGGGTGCCGGAGTCCAGGCGCAGGTGCTCGCCGAGGCTCTTCACGGGCAGGTCCCCGTGCTCCCAGAGCACGAGCATCACCAGGTACTGCGGGTAGGTGATCCCGAGGTCCTTGAGGATCACCCGGTAGACGCTGTTGAAGGCGCGGGAGGCGGCGTTCAGGGAGAAGCAGATCTGGCGGTCCAGGCGGAGCCAGTCCTCCGCGGGCGTGCTGGTCATGTCCCCAGGGTAGCTCTTGCGAGCCATTTAGTTGTGCACAACTTAGTTGTGTGCTCTACTTATGGCGTGCGGCGGCCGGACTCCGGCAGCCGCCGACCGCCTGACCCGACTGAATCCGACTGATTCCGACCGAGAGGGATGGACCCCCCATGGACGCGCTCTACACCGCTGTCGCCACCGCCACCCACGGCCGCGAGGGCCGCGCCGTCTCCTCCGACGGCACGCTGGACCTCCCGCTGGCCATGCCGGCGCAGCTGGGCGGCAACGGCCAGGGCACGAACCCCGAGCAGCTGTTCGCCGCCGGTTACGCCGCCTGTTTCGGCAGCGCCCTCGGCCTCGTTGGCCGCAAGGCCAAGGTCGACGTCTCCGACGCCGCGGTGACCGCCGAGGTCGGCATAGGCCAGCAGGGCGAGGGCTTCGCGCTCGCCGTCACGCTGCGCGTCGAGCTGCCCGACCACCTGGACGAGGCGACCGGCCGCAAGCTGGTCGAGCAGGCCCACCAGGTCTGCCCGTACTCCAACGCCACCCGCGGCAACATCCCCGTCGAGCTCGTCATCGAGTAACCCGCCCGGGCGCACTCACCCGGCGATCCGCGCCAGCACCTCCCCCGTCCGCGGGCTCCACGCCACCACCACCGCCTCCTCGGGCACCTCGCGCCAGCGCGTCAGCAGCAGCCAGCGCACGTGGTAGCGGCGGGCGATGGTGGTGCGCTCGGCGCGGGTCGCCTCCGGCGCGAGATACGCCCGCACCTCGTCGACCCGCCGTCTGCGCTCGGTCTCGTCGACGGCCGCGTCCGGCCAGGTCGGCGCGGCCAGGTTCGTGCCGTACCCGGCGATCGCGTGCACCGCCCAGTAGCCGTCGGTGATCACCACCTCGCCCGGCCGGATGTGCCGCGCGGCCCAGTCGTACGACGGCCAGCGCGGCGGCTGCGCGAAGCCCACCGGATCGAGCGAGCGCGGCACCACCGCCCCGGCGTGCACGGTGAGGAAACCCGCGCAGGCCGCCACCGCCGCCACCGCGGCCAGCAGCCGCCTCCCCGCCCGCCAGGGCCGGGGCGCCGCCAGTTCGACGGCGAGCGCGAACTGGAGCGGCACCAGCGTGATCCCGAGGATCCGCCCGTAGGTGTAGTGGCCGCTGAACCAGCCGTACGCCACCACCGCCACGTCCAGCGCGAACATCAGCACCAGCGGATCGCGCCAGGACTCCCGCCGGACCCGCAGCAGCAGCGCCGGCAGCCCGACCAGCGCCAGGCCGAACTGGCCGGCGAGGTCGAGGTACAGCCGCCGGTGCATACCGTCGACGCTGGTGTCGCCGGTCAGCGCGAAGACGTCGAAGTACGGCCAGAGCGCGCCGGTCAGCAGGGCCATGAGACCGGCCAGCGCCCACCGCGCGAGCACGGCCGCCGCGCGCGGGCCGCGCTGCCATCCGGCGACCAGCGCGATCCCGCCGAGCACCGCCGCCACCGAGGTGATCGGATGCACCAGCAGGATCAGCCCGTACGCCGCGCCCAGCGCCGCGTAGCCGGTCAGGCTCGGCAGCCCGCCGGGTCCCACGTACCGCACCGGCCCGCCGTCACGGGCCCGCACCCCCGTCCAGGCCCACACCCAGAAGGTCAGGCCGATGGCGAACGCCGACGGGTAGCCCAGCGTGCCCGTCATGGACATCAGCCCGAGATACCCGCTCCACCAGGCCCGCTCCACGCCCCACAGCAGGACCATCGCCGTCAGCGCCAGCACCGGCGCCCACGGCCGGGGCGTCAGCACCCGCACGAAGCGGTTCAGGCCGGTCATCAGCACCAGCAGGTTCACCGGCCCGGAGAGCTTCACCAGCTCCCAGCCGCTCAGCCCGCTCACCCGGGCGATCGCGCCCTGGAGGACGGCGTACGGCGAGTAGTAGGGGCTGCCGGCGCCCGGCAGGTCGGCGGTGGGGTGGCGCGGATCGAGCAGGTCGGCCTTGAGGCGTTCGACGACCGCCGCGTGCTGTCCGGCGTCACAGCACAGCGGCACCCGCCAGTACGCCAGGGACATCAGCAGCCAGAACAGGAAGCCGAAGACCTGGTACGGGGTGGGTCGCCAGACGCGGCCGCGCAGGGCCGTCGCCCCGCGCGGGAGCCGCCGGACGAGGACTCCGGTGCTCATGGAGCCGAACGGAAGGTAGGCGTTTGAGGCATTTGCGGTATGTTCCCGCGCGGGTCAACGATATGACCTCATGTCACCGCATCGAGTGAGCCCGTTCGGGGTGTCCCTGCGCGGGCAGCGGCACCGGCCGCCGCAGCACCGACTCCAGCAGCAGCGGCACCCCCACCACCGGCAGCAGCCACGCCAGCACGATCAGCCGCTCGCCCCAGATGTTGATGTCCGGATGACCGGCCTGGGTGAGGATCCCGGTGAACGCCGCCGCGCCCAGGAACACCCCGAACGCCGGCCGCTTCACCGCCCCCCACGCCCCGGCCGCCAGCGCCGCCACGAACAGCGGCTGCCACAGCTGCCGGCGCGCCCACTCCATCCAGAAGTTCACCTGGAGCTGGAAGAACTCCGGCCAGGGATCGGCGCGGTCCGGCCGGGCGAAGTGATGGGTGAGCAGGTCCTGCACGCTGTCCTCCGTGGACGGATACCCGAGCAGCTTCGCCACCAGGACCGTCAGCACGGTCGCCGCCAGGCCCGCCCCCGCCACCGCGAGGACCCCGCGCCCCGGCGGCCGGCCCCGCCGCCACCGCCGCACCGCGATCAGCGTGCCCGCCGCCGCCAGGCACACCCCGAGGAACAGCGCCTGCGAGTGCTTGACCGTGAACAGCGCCACCAGCGCACCGCCGACCAGCGCAAGCCCGGCCCGCGCCCGCCGCCCGTCCAGCACCAGCGCGCAGCCCCACACCGCCGCCAGGGTGAGGGCCAGCATCAGGCCCTCCGTCATGGGGCGCATCGCGGTCGTCCCGACCGGCAGCACGTAGTACAGCCCCTGCCCCGTCAGACACAGCGGCACCGGCACCCGCAGCGTCCGCAGGACCAGGAAGACCAGCACACCCCCCGCGACGGCGATCACCACACTCGCCGCCCATACCCCCCACACCACACCGAACACGCTCACGAACGGCGTCAGGAACACCGGATAGCCCGGCCGCACCTCGAAGATCCGCATGAAGCGCTCCGGCATGTACGGCACGGTGTGCCCACCGGTCTGCCCGGCCCGCAGCCGCCGCTCCACGACCCGCCACTCGTCGGCCCGGCAGTCCTCGTGCACACGCGGCGCCGGGTCCGGGCGGTGGAAGCGGACCACGTGCACGTTCTGCGCCCGGTGCGCGAGCGAGGCCCGCCCCGCGCACACGTACTCGATGGTGGCGGCGGCGGCCTCCCGCTTGGAGTCCCCGCGCAGACTGAGCGCGTACGACAGGTAGTTCTTGGTGTCGGGAGTGTCCCGGCCGGTGACGTTCGCCAGCTGGAGCAGGGCGAACACCGCGGCCAGGACCAGCACCCAGGTGCGCGCGCGCAGCCGGACGGCCTGGAGCCTCACGAGGCGGTGAGCACGTTGTGGCCCGGCGCGGCGGCCTGCGTCGGCAGAGCGACCCGGTCCGGAGTCCAGGCCTCCTCGCCCAGCATCAGCGTCCGCACCACCCGCTCCGCGGCGTGTCCGTCGTCGTACTCGCAGAACCGCTCGCGGAAGCCGGTCCGCAGCCGCTCGGCGTCCCGGTCCCGCCAGGTCCCGGAGGCGAACAGCCAGGCCAGCTCGCGGTAGGAGCGCGAGACATGGCCCGGCGGGTCGGCGGTGATGTCGAAGTAGGCGCCGCGGCTCGCCGCGTACGCCGGCCAGTCGTCGGCGTGCACCACGATCGGCCGGTCCAGATTGGCGTAGTCGAACATCAGGGCCGAGTAGTCGGTGACCAGGACGTCGGAGGCGAGCATCAGCTCCTCGACGTGCGGCTCGTCGGTGGCGTCGATCAGCACGCCCCGCCGGTGCAGGTCCGCCAGGCCCATCCCGCGCGCGTGACCGGTGGCGAGCGACGGGTGCAGCCGCACCACCAGGGTGTGGTCCTCGCCCAGGTCCTCCGCGAACCGCGCCAGGTCGATCCGGTCGACATGCCCGCCCCGCCGGTACTCGCGGCGGGTCGGCGCGTACAGCACGACGGTCTGCCCGTCGGGGACACCGAGCCGGGCCCGCACCCGCGCGCCCGCCTCCGGACCGGCGTTCACCAGCACGTCGTTGCGGGGGCTGCCAGTGCGCGCCGAGGCGAAGTGGCACGGGTAGGCCCGCTCCCACACCAGCTCCGAGTGCCGGTTGGCGACCAGGCTGAAGTCCCAGCGGTCGGCGCGCCGCAGCATCTGCGGCACGTCGACACCGAACCGGGCACCGGGCTTGGCCAGCAGATCCGCCGCCATGTGCTTGAGCGGGGTGCCCTGGTGGGTGTGGATGTGCACGGTGCCGGGCCGCTTGCGCAGCGCCCCGGGCCAGTTGACGTTGTTCACGAAGTACGTCGCCCGCGCGGCGGCCCGCTCGTAGGCGGCGGAGCCGAGCAGTACGTGCTCGACGTCCGGCGGCAACTGCGCGGCCGCCTCCTCGTCCTTGACCACCCACACCCCGCGCAGCCGCGGAGCGACCTCCCGCGCCGCGCGGTAGACCGCCGCCGGGTCGCCGAGCACGCCCCGGTGCGAGAACGCCGAGTACAGCACGAGGTCCGGATCGAGCGACCGCCCCGACAGCAGCGAGGTCCGCGCCCGCCGGGCCCGCACCGCCGCCGCCGTACGCACCCGCTCCGCGCGCCGCCCCACCGCCTGCCCGGCCCGCGCCGCCTTCCGCCGCGCCAGATACGCGGCGTACCCGCCCTCCAGCACCCGCAGCGAGGCGTCGACCACCACGCCCTCGGGCCGGTGACGGCGGAACATCTCCGTCGTACGGCGGAAGAACTCGGCCTTGTCGGACGGCGGCAGCCGGTCCGGCTTGGCGAGGATGTCCAGGCAGTGCTCGCCCATCTTGGCGTGCAGACGGCCGCGCCAGTCGTGCAGCTCCGGGTGGGCGTCGACGAACGCGAACACCCGCTCGTACTGGTCGTGGATGTCGAAGTGCTTACGGCTGGTGGTGGACAGGATGTTGCCCTGCCGGCGCTGCCGGTACTCCAGGCAGACCCGGTCCAGCGCGGCGATCCGCCGCGCGCTGAGCATCACCGGGAACGTCCACGGGGTGTCCTCGTAGTAGCCGGGCGGGAACTCGAAGCCGTGCCGCTCGACGAAGTCCCGGCGGTAGATCTTGTTCCACACCACCATCAGCAGGTCCAGGACCTCGGGCCGTTCGGCGGCGGTGAACGGGCCCGCGTCGGCCGCCTCGCCCAGGACGTGCGCCAGGACGTTGCGCCGGGTGCCGCCCCACCAGTAGGTGCGGACGTAGTCGAAGACCAGCACGTCCGGGTCGCCGGTCTGCGCCAGCCGCTCGGCCATCGCGCGCAGCGCGCCCGGCGTGAGGGTGTCGTCGCTGTCCAGGAAGAACAGGTAGTCGCCGGTGGCGTACGGCATCCCGGCGTTGCGGGCCCGGCCGAGGCCCACGTTCTCCGGCAGGTGCACCGCCTTCACCCGTGGGTCGCGGGCCGCGTACTCGTCGAGGATCGCGCCGCAGCCGTCCGGCGAGCAGTCGTCGACGGCGATCACCTCGATGTCGCCGAACGACTGCTCCAGCACCGAGTCGAGGCATTCGCGCAGGAAGCCCTGCACCTTGAAACAGGGGAGGATGATGCTGAACCGGGGCACGTCAGCTCCTTACGAGGGTCGTCGCGGCGGGTGCGGGGATGCGCTCGGCCAGGGGGATCACCGGCGGGATCGCCTCCGGCGGCTCGCCGAGCAGCACCCGGCGGACCACCCGCTCGGCCGCCCGTCCGTCGTCGAACTGGCAGAACCGCTCCCGGAAGGCGGCCCTCAGCTCGCGGGCGTCCGCGCCCGCCCAGGAGCCGTCCCGGAACACCCGTGCCAGCTCCTCCGGGGTGTGCGCCACCGGGCCGGGCGGGGCCTGCATCAGGTCGAAGTAGACGCCCCGGGTCTCCCGGTAGATCTCCCAGTCGTCGGCGTACACGACGATCGGCCGGTCCAGGTTGGCGTAGTCGAACATGATCGACGAGTAGTCCGTGACCAGCGCGTCGGCGGCCAGGCACACGTCCTCCGAGGAGCGGTGCGAGGTGACGTCGATGATCCGGCCGGAGGCCTTCGAGCGGCCCCGGTCGTAGAAGTAGTGGGCGCGCAGCAGGACGACGACGTCCTCGCCGGCCGCCTCGCAGAACGCCTCCAGGTCCAGGCCGGACTCGAAGCCGGTGTGCCAGTCGCGGTGGGTCGGCGCGTACAGCACGGCCGTCTTGCCCTCCGGGACGCCCAACCGCTCGCGGACCCGGGCCACGTCGTCGGCGGTCGCCGTGTAGTACACGTCGTTGCGCGGGTAGCCGTACTCCAGGTGCTCGTAGGAGCCCGGGAAGGCGCGTTCCCACATCTGGGTGGAGTGGCTGTTGGAGGAGATGTTGTAGTCCCAGCGGTCGACCCGGCCCAGCAGCTTGGCGAAGCTGCCGGACTGCGCGGCCACCACCGGGTACGTCGACTGGTCGACGCCCATCTTCTTCAGCGGGGTGCCGTGCTGGGTCTGCACATGCACGCTGCCGGGCCGCTTCACCACACCCTCCGCGAAGTTGGCGTTGTTGACCAGGTAGGTGGCGCGGGCCAGCACCTCCCAGTAGCGGCGGCTGCCGATCACCGCGTGGTCGACGTCCTTCGGCACGGAGTGCGCCTGGTCGGCCTCGACCAGGAACACCGACCGGATGTGCGGGGCGAGTTCGCGGGCCTTGGCGTGGATGGCCGCCGGGTTGCAGGCGTAACCGCGGCCCCAGTACGCGCAGTACACCGCCAGGTTCGGGTCGAGCGGGCGGCGCAGCTGACGCCGGTACAGCAGCCGGGTGCGCAGCCCGCGCGGGCGCGGCAGCCGCTCCCCGGCCCGCACCGCCGATTCCTTGGCATCGCGCAGCACCCGGAACGCCGTGTAGGCGCCGGTGGCCAGCAGCCGGTGCTGCACGCCGAGGCTGCCGCCCGGGGCGCGGTGTCCGGCCGGGCGGTGGCGGCGGTACAGCCCGCTCGCCCGGCGGAAGAAGGCGCGACGGCTCCGGGCGGGCAGCCGGCGCGGGTGCGCGGCCGTCTTCAGCACCAGGGCGAAGAGCTGGTCGAACAGGGCCCGCGCGCGCTCGGCGGACAGCCGCTCGGCCTGCGCCAGTGCCCGCTCGGCCTGGTCGAGGAGGTCCATGTGGTGCTCGCCGGGCAGCCGCAGCCGGTCGCCCTGCCGCCGCACGTGATGCCGTACGACCGGCTCGCGCAGCACGGCGACCCGCTCGGCCCGTGCCATCACCGCCGCGCCGAAGCCGATGTCGGTGAAGTGGCCCTCGGGGAAGTCCAGTCCGTGCTCGGTGAGGAAGGCCCGCCGGTAGGCCGCGCTCCACGCGGGCAGTCGCACACCGGTCAGCCGCGGGGCCCGGTCGGGGTGGAAGACATCCGACGGGACCTGGGCGAGCAGCGGCGCCGCCGGGTGCGTGGGATCGCCCTCCCACCAGGGGGTGCGCTCGTGGGCGAAGGGCAGGACGTCGACGTCACCGGTGTCCGTCAGCCGTGCGTCGAGCGCGGTCAGCGCGCCGGGCAGCAGCAGGTCGTCGCCGTCGAGGAACAGCAGATAGCTGCCGGTCGCCGCCCGCGTCCCGGCGCCGCGCGCCCCGGCCAGACCGGCCGAAGGCGGCGAGTGGACGGGGGCCACCCGCGAGTCCCGCTCGGCGTGGGCGGCGGCGACCCCGGCCGCGGGCGACTCCGGCCCGTCGCACACCGGGATCAGCTCGAAGTCGCCGAAGGACTGCGTGAGGACCGAGTCCAGCGCCTGGGCCAGCCGGCCCGCGACCCCATGGGACGGGACGATGATGCTGAAGCGGGGCATTCTGCTCTTTCTGTCGTGCTGGTCCTGGTCGGGGAGGCGCGCGCCTCGGACCGTGCGGTGTACCGCCGGGCCGCCCCGACGGCCGCCAGGTGGACGGGCGCGTCGGCGTCGGCCGCGACGAGCTGCGGGGCATACGAACTCCCGGAAGGTGCAACGGTCATCGACGTCCGTCGGTGACGGTGAGCGGACCAGAAGGTTGCGGCACCGTGGCCAGCGGAGTGCGCGGCAGCGCCGCGGCGGCCGACGCCACCGGGTGGCGTTCGTCGAGCGGGATCACCGGCGGGATCGCCTCCGGTCCCTCGCCCAGCAGCACATGGCGGACGACCCGCTCGGCGGCCCGCCCGTCGTCGTACGGGCAGAAACGCTCCCGGAACGCCCGGCGCAGCTGGGTCGAACGGGAGCCGCGCCAGTGGCCGGTGGCGAAGATGTCGATCAGCTCGTCCTCGCTGCGCGCCACCGCGCCCGGCGGGAAGGACCGCAGGTCGAAGTAGGTGCCGCGGGCCGCCTCGTACGCCGCCCAGTCGTCGTCGGGGGAGTGGATCACGATCGGGCGGTCCAGGTTGGCGTAGTCGAACATGATCGACGAGTAGTCGGTGACCAGGGCGTCCGACGCCAGGCACAGGGCCTCCACGCTCGGGTGGCCGGTGACGTCCACGACCCGGCCCGAGGTCGCGGCCAGCGGGCCGCCGTGCAGCGGGTGGGCGCGGGCCAGCACGACGAACCGCGGTCCCAGGCGGCGCAGCACGCGGTCGAGGTCGAGGGCGGTGCGCTGGGTGCGGCGGTGGTCGCGGTGGGTCGGCGCGTACAGGACCGCGACGGCGCCCTCGGGGATGCCCAGCGACTCGCGCAGCCGGGCCACCTCCGCCGAGGTCGCCCGCTGGAAGACGTCGTTGCGCGGGAGGCCGTACTCCAGCACCGTGTAGCGGCCCGGATAGACGCGCTCCCAGGTCAGCGTGGTGTGCCGGTTCCCGGAGACCACGTAGTCCCAGGTGTCGACGCCGTCCAGGAGCCGTGCGAAGTCGGTGTCGCGGGCGGCGGCGGGGCGCTCCTGGAGATCGAGGCCCATGTGCTTCAGCGGTGTGCCGTGCTGGGTCTGCACGAAGACCTGGCCGGGCCGCTTGACCAGGCGGTGGTCGAAGTTGACGTTGTTCACCAGGTACTTCGAGCGGGCCAGCGCCGTGAAGTACGCGGCCGTGCCCGGCGTGAGGCGGCGGGTGCCGGTCGGGATCGTGTGGTGGTGCTCGGGCCGGGCGATCCACGCGGTGCTCAGCCGCGGGGCGTGGGTGCGCACCGCGGCCTCCAGGGCACCGGGGTTGCAGCCGTGGCCGCGGCCCCAGGAGGCGGCGAACACCACCCGGTCGGCGTGCAGGGGCAGCCGGAGCTGGACGCGGTAGTGCAGCTGGAGCGCGGCGGCGCGCAGCGCCCGGGCGAGGCGCCGGACGCCGCGGGCCGTGCGGCGGCGGGCGGCCAGGGCCAGGTGCAGGGCGCGGAAGGCGCGGTGCGCGCCGAAGCGGACCAGGCCGTCCTGGAGGCGGGCGCGCAGCGGGGCCGGGGCGCCGGGGCAGCGGTAGCGGCGGTGATGGGCGCGGGCCCGGCGCAGGAACGCGGCGCGGCTGCGCGGCGGCAGCCGGTCGGGCTTGCGGTACACCGTCGTCAGATGGTCGAGCATGCGGCGGAACAGCAGCGGCCGCCAGCGGGCGAGTTCGGGGCGCGCCTCGACGAACGCGAAGACCCGGTCGTACTGCTCGAACAGGTCGAAGTGCTTGTCGCTGGTGGTGGACAGGATGTTGCCCTGGCGGCGCTGCCGGTAGTGCACACAGACCCGGTCCAGGGTGGCGATCGTCTCCGCCGTCAGCATGACCGGGTAGGTCCAGGGGGTGTCCTCGTAGTAGCCGGGCGGGAAGAGCAGGCCCTCGCGGGCCACGAACTCCCGCCGGTAGGCCTTGTTCCAGGCCACCATCAGCAGCTTCAGCAGACCCGGCCGGTCCTCCAGGCGGAACGGTGCCGGGCCCTGCTCGGCGAGCTGGCCCGCGGCCTTGTTGCGGACCGCCTCACCGGTCCAGAAGGTGCGGGCGTAGTCGTAGACGAGGACGTCCGGTTCGCCGGTCTCCTTCAGCCGGTCGGCGATGGCGCGCAGGGCGTCCGGGGTGAGCGTGTCGTCGGAGTCGAGGAAGATCAGGTAGTCGCCGGTGGCCTGCTCCATCCCGGCGTTGCGGGCCGGCCCGAGCCCTCCGTTGCGCGGCAGGTGGACGGCCCTCACCCGGGCGTCGCGGGCCGCGAACTCGTCGATGATCTCGCCGCACGCGTCCGGCGAGCAGTCGTCCACCGCGATCAGTTCGAGATCGGGATACGACTGCGACAGCACCGATTCCAGGCACTCGTGCAGATACGCCTGAACCTGGTACGCGGGGACGATGACACTGAACCTGGGCAAGGGGACATCCAAGGGTCGGCGGGTCTGCTCGGGCGTTCTGCCCGGGAACGGCCGATGGAGTGAAGGAGTTACGGTCCGTACGGCATGTGGGGGAATCGGGGTGAACACCGAGGGGCGGACCGGTGGTTCCCGGCCCGCCCCTGTGAAGTGCTGTGTAGGGTGCCCTACTTCACCGCGCCCGCCATCACACCGGACACGAACTGCCGCTGGAAGGCGAAGAACACCGCCAGCGGCACCACCATCGAGATGAACGCGCCGGGCGCCAGCACATCGATGTTGTTGCCGAACTGCCGTACCTGCGTCTGCAGGGCGACCGTGACCGGCTGGCTGCCGGCGTCCGTGAACACCAGCGCGACCAGCATGTCGTTCCACACCCACAGGAACTGGAAGATGCCGAGGCTGGCGATCGCCGGCCCGCCCAGCGGCATCACCACCCGTGCGAACAGCCGCAGTTCGCCCGCCCCGTCGAGCCGCGCCGCCTCCAGCAGCTCCCGGGGGATCTCCGCGAAGAAGTTCCGCAGCAGGAACACCGCGAACGGCAGCCCGAAGCCGACGTGGAACAGAATCACACCCAGGATGGAACCGAACAGACCGATCTTGCCGAACAGTTCGGCGATCGGGATCAGCGCCACCTGCACCGGCACCACCAGCAGCCCGACCACGGCCAGGAACCACCAGTCGCGGCCCGGGAACTCCATCCACGCGAACGCGTAGCCGGCCAGCGCGCCGATCACCACCACCAGCACCGTCGCCGGAACCGTGATCAGCACCGTGTTGACCAGGGAGTCGGTGATGTCGCCGTTCTCCAGCAGCCGCTGGTAGCTGTCGACGGTGAGCTGCGCGGGCTCGGTGAACACCGTCCACCAGCCGCTCTCGTTCATGTCCTCCGTGCTGCGCAGCGAGGACAGCAGCAGACCGATCGTCGGCACCAGCCAGAACAGGCCCACCACGATCAGGAAGGCGCGCACCGCCCCGCCGCTCAGCCTCTCCACCAGCTGCGCGCCCAGCGACCGCCCGGGCCGTGCCGCCACCTTCGTCATCGCCGCACCTCCCGCCTGAGCCGCCGGACGTTGAACCACATCACCGGGATCACCAGCAGCAGCAGGAACACCGCGATGGCGCTCGCGACGCCCGGCTGGTCCTCGGCGAAGCCCTTGCGGTACAGCTCCAGGGCGAGCACGTTCGCGTCGTCCTGCGAGGAGCCCGGCGCGATGATGAAGACCAGGTCGAACACCTTCAGGACGTTGATCATCAACGTCACGGTGACGACCGCGAGGACCGGCGCGAGCAGCGGCACGGTGACCCTGCGGAACACCTGCCACTCATTGGCGCCGTCCACCCGCGCCGCCTCCAGCAGCTCCCGCGGCACCCCGGCCAGACCGGCCGCGATCAGCACCATCGCGAAACCCGCCCACATCCAGATGTACGACCCGATGATCGCCGGGGTCACCAGCGACGGGCCGAGCCAGTCCAGACCGTTGTACGGCTGCTCGAAGTTGTCGGCGGGCAGCCGCAGCAGCGCCCCCTCCGCGGCGGCCGGCAGGCTGAAGGTGCCGTCGTCGGCGGCCGTCGTGGACGCCACCACCTCGCCGTCCCTCACCGCCTCGATCCTCATCCCGGGATAGCCGAACTCGGACGCGTCGGGCGCGCCGAGGGTCCCGACGCCCTCGCCGCGGGTGAAGTCCTGCCAGGTGGTGCCGGTGATCTTCCCCGGCTCGGCCGGGGCCGCCACGGCCTTCTTCGCCTCGTCCGGCATCAGGTCCGGCGCCACACCCACCAGCGGCAGCGCCACCGGCTCGCCCGCACGGACCGGCTCCCTGGTGACGAACGCGCCGCCGCCGGCCGGTTCCAGCGGCGACTGGCGCCCCGGGTGCGCCTTCGGGAACGCCGACGACTGCGCGAACGTGTCGTGCACACCCACCCAGACCGCGTTCGCGACGCCCTTGTCCGGGTCCTGGTCGTACACCAGCCGGAAGATGATGCCCGCCGCCAGCATCGAGATCGCCATCGGCATGAAGACGACCAGCTTGAACGCGGTGCCCCAGCGGACCCGTTCGGTCAGCACCGCGAAGATCAGACCGAGCGCGGTCGCGACCGTCGGCGCGAACACCACCCACACGATGTTGTTCTTCAGCGCGGTGCGGATGCCGTCGTCGGTGAACAGGGCCTGGTAGTTGTCGAATCCGGCGAAGCCGTCGCCGGACTGGTCGTAGAAGGAACGGACGACCGAGTACCCGATCGGGTAGACCACGAGCGCGCCGAGCAGCACCAGGGCGGGCAGCAGGAACAGCGCCGCCATGGTGGTGCGGGTGCCGGTGACGCTCTTGCGCGACTTGGGAGCGGCAGGGGCCCCGCGGGCCCCCGCCGCCTTGTCCGGCGTCATCGCCGGCTCAGTTCCCGTACGCCGCGGCCGCGTCGGCCTCCAGCTGCCTCTGGGTGCCCTCGACGTCCTTCGGGTTCTTCAGGAAGTCCTGCAACGCCTTCCACTCGCCCTTGCCGGGCGTGCCGCCGAAGGCCTGCGGGGCCTGGTCGGACATGTCGAAGCGGAAGTCGTCACCGGCCGCGACCAGCGCCTTGGCCATCTCCTGCTGCACCGCGTTCGGATACGCCGACGGGTCCACGTTCTTGTTCGGCGACAGATAGCCGCCGAGCTTCGCCTGGATCGACGCCGCGTCCGGCGAGGCCAGGAAGGTCGCCAGGGCCTGCGCCGCCTTCGAGTCCTCCAGGATCACGGCCGCGTCGCCGCCGGAGACGACGGGCGCGGTGTCACCGACCGCCGGGAACGGGAACACCTTCGCGTCGGTGCCCACCTCCGCCTCGGTCTCCGCGATGTTGACCTGCACGAAGTCGCCCTCGTAGACCATGCCCGCCTTCGGCTGGTCGCCGCCGGTGAAGGTCTGGGTCACGGAGGCCGGGAACTCGGTCTGCAGCGCGCCGCTCGCGCCGCCCGCGAGGTAGTCCTGCTTGCCCCAGATCTCGGCCAGCGTGGTCAGGGCCTCCTTCACGGAGGGGTCCGTCCACTTGATCTCGTGCCGGGCCAGCTGGTCGTACTTCTCCGGGCCGGCCTGCGAGAGGTAGACGTTCTCGAACCAGTCGGTGAGGGTCCAGCCGTCGGCGCCGCCCACCGAGAACGGCGTGACGCCGGAGTCGTAGACCGTCTGCGCGGTGGTGAGCAGGTCCTCCCAGGTCTTGGGCTCCTCGGCGCCCGCGTTCTCGAAGACCTGCGTGTTGTACCAGATCAGCGACTTGTTGGCGGCCTTGTAGTAGACGCCGTACTGCTTGCCGTCGACCGTGCCGATGTCCTGCCAGCCCTGCGAGAAGTTCTTCTTCAGCTCCGCCTGCGCCTCGGCGCCCAGCGGCTTCGCCCAGCCCTTCTCCACGGCCTGCTTGATGGCGCCGGGCTGCGGAAGCATCGCCACGTCCGGCGGCTGGCCACCGGCGATCTTGGAGCCGAGGAAGTTGATGATCGGGTCCTGGGCGGGCACGAAGGTGACCTTCGCGCCGGTGCGCTTCTCGAACTCCGCCAGCACCTTCTTGAAGTTGGCCTGCTCCGGGCCCGTCCAGACGGCGGCGACCTCCAGGGTCTCGCCGTCCAGCTTCGGCAGGGTGACCGTGCTGGTGGTCTCCTCGGCGCCGCCCCCGCCCTCGGGACCGTCGCCGTCCTTGTCGTCGCCCCCGCAGGCGGTGAGGGTGAGCGCCCCCGCGAGAAGGACCGCGGCGGCCCTCGCGGCCCTGAGTGTCGTCGTCCGGCTGGTGCTGCTCCTGCTGTGCATCACGGCCCCGTTCTTCGTTCCTCGTCGAACGTCCCAAACGCTGCTCCGTGGGCACTGGTCTACGCCGGGTGCCGAGGGTCGGCAAGGGCGCAAACCATGTCAAGAGGGTGATCGTGACCGCGTCGTGACGCGGCACGAGCCCTGCTCGAGCCCACGCCCGCGCATACCCCCTAAAGCAGCGACGGCACCTGCGAGGCCGACACCTCCCGCGCCGCCCGCTCCAGCGCGCTCGCCAGCAGCGCCAGATCCGTCGGCCCGTTGCCCAGTTCGCGCACCGGACGGAGGGCCGGCGGATCGCCCATCCGGTGCCACTCCAGCGCCACCACCGTCGGCCGCAGCGTCGCGGTCCGCGGGATCCGGCCCGTGACCCGCCCGCCCTGGAACGGCGTGACCCGCCCGTCCGCACCGGTCAGCCGGCCCCGGCCCGGCGACGGCTCCTCCGGCCCCGGCTCCGGCGCCTCCAGCACGACCCGCAGCCGCGCCCGCCGCGCCGTCTCCGACTCGGCCGTACGGCCGCCCGGCCCGGCCGCCGCCACCAGATGCACGCCCAGCCGCTCGCCCTCCCGGGCCACCGCCTCCAGCGCCCGCACCACGGACCCCGCCGCGGGCCGCCCGGGCGAGCCGAGCGCGGGCGAGACCAGCGCGTCCAGATCGTCCACGACCACCACCAGGCGCGGCAGCGGCGGCGCCGCCTCCGCCTGCCGGCGGGCCCCGCCCGGCCGCAGCCGGATCGTCGAACTCGGCGGCCCGTCCAGGTCCCCGGCCCCGCCCTGCCCCGGCGCGGAACGCTGCGCGACCATCCGGCCGGACAGCTCCCGGCCCGTGTGCCACTCGGTGAAGTCCGAGTGGCCCAGCAACTCGGCGCGCCGCTTCAGCTCGGCGCTCAGCGACTGCGCGAACTCCCGCATCCGCACCGGGTCGTTGGCGGTGAGATGGGTGGTGACGTGCGGTACGTCCGTACAGACCCGCAGTCCGTCGCCGTGCGCCGCGCCCGTGCCCACGCTGTCCCGGCCGTCCATCAGCACGATCCCGAGCCGGTCCGGACGCTCGGCGGCGGCGAGCGAGGCGACGACGGCACGCAGCAGCTCGGTGCGGCCGCTGCCCGCCGGGCCCTCGACCAGCAGATGCGGGCCGTCGGCCACCAGGTCCACGACCACCGGCCCGCGCGGGCCCGCGCCGAGCACCGCCCAGGCCCGCCCGCCGAGCGCCTTGGTGTCGTCGGCCGCGTCGGCCCAACGGGCCATCAGCGAGGCCGGGGTGGCGCGCGCCAGCCCCAGCTCGTCCAGCAGCCGGGCGGTCTGCGGCAGCGGCGCCGACACCCGCGCCTGCCGCTCGCCGCCCGAGCCGTCCGGCCGCAGCGGCGCGAGCGCCCGCGCGAACCGCTCGGCCCAGGCGGGGGAGACCGCGTCGACGGTGGCTATGGTGCCGTGGCCCACCGGGGCGGGGCCGGCGCTACCGGACGCCGACTCCACGGGAGCCACCCGCAGCAGCCGCAGCGCCGTCGCCACATCGCCGCTCAGCAGGGCCACCGCCCCGCAGGAGCGGAACGTCGGGGCCGCCGCGCAGGCCGCCTCGAAGGTCTCCGTCACCGGCGAGGCGGGTGAGGCGGGAGCCGTCTCGGCCAGGCACACCACATGGATCCCGGCCCGCGGCCCCTCCACCGCCAGCCGCGCCACCGCGTCCCGCAGCCCGGCACCCCCGGGATCGCCGTCCACGACGACCACGGTGTACGGCCCCGGGGCACCGGCCTCCGGGCCGTCCGGCAGGGCCCAGGAGGGGCGGCGGACGGGAGCGGACGCGGTCGCGGACGACCGGGGTGCGGGGAGCCCGGCCGAGGCTGCCCGGGACGGGAACGACTGAGCCGGGGAAGCCGGGGCAGTAGGGGATGCGGTGAACGAGCCGTGGGCCGCCGGGGACGCCGGCGGTGTGGGGGTGGAGACAGGTGGTGTCGGTGACGGAGCTGCTGAGACGGCGGATCCGGGCGGTGCGGCGGCGGTGGGCCCGGGAACTGACGGTCCGCCGGCAGCCGGTGCGTGAGTCGCCGGTCCGGTGGCAGTAGCTCCGGCCGGGGCTCCGTGACCCGCCGAGCCTGAAGCCGGGGCTCCGTGACCCGACGGTCCGGGGGTCGGCGTTCCGTGCCCTGCCGAGCCCGGAGCCGTCGCTCCGTGGCCCGTCGGCCCGGTCGCGGTAGCTCCGGAAGCCGGCGCTCCGTATCCCGCCGAGCCTGGAGCCGGCGCTCCGTGACGCGACGGTCCGGGAGCCGGCGCTCCGTGACGCGACGGTCCGGGAGCCGTGGCTCCGTGACCCGCGGATCCGGCACTCGCGGATCCGGCACCCGCGCACCCGGCACCCCCAGCTGCGGAGGCCGCCGTCGCCGAGGACGCGGCGCTCGCGATGCCCGGTCCGCCGCCCCCCGTCCGCTCCGTGAGGTGGTCCTCCAGGCGGCGCAGGAGTTCATCGGTGCGGGCCGCGGCCTGTTCGCGGTCGTAGGCGAGGAGCAGGCGGCAGTCCTGGCCGTGGCCGGGACGGACCTGCGGGAGCCAGCCCAGCCAGCCCCACTCGGCGGTGCGCTCCGCCACCGAACGGGAGCGGTCGGTGCTGATCAGCACGATCTCCAGGGCGGCGGGGGAGTGCAGCGCGGCCAGCTGCGCCACCACCGCGCGGGCCAGCCCGGCGAGCCGCGGGCGCGGCCCGGCCAGGCCCAGCGCCCCGACCTCGCGCAGGTCGGCGGTGACCGGGACGGCGGGCAGCAGTCCCGAGCCGTCGGGTGCCGTCCGGTCGGCGGTGCCGAGCCGGACCGTCAGCGCCTCCGGGTGTCCCGGCCCGCGCTCCCACAGCCGGGGCCCCGGGCCGAGCGCGGTCAGCAGCAGGGCCGCCATGTCCGGCCAGGTCTCCGGCAGCAGGGGTCCGGCCGCCGGGGCCGGCAGCGGCGCGCCGGCCGCCTCCACGACGTACGGCTGCGCCTCGGCCACCGGCTGCTCGCCGCGTCCGCCGGTCAGGCGGCGGGCCCAGGCGCCGATGCCCCCGCGCCGGCGCGGGGCGTCCGGGACGCCCGGGGTGTCCCGCACGGCCGGCTCGAGAGCCGGGTCCGGGGTGCCGGGCAGGCCGGGCACGCCGTGGCGTCCGCCGTGCGTCTCGCCGCCGGACGGCGGCTGGGCGGGCGGCACCAGCCGACCGCCGGGTGGGCGTCCGGCGCCCCGCCCCTCGATCCTGGGTGCTCCGCTCTGTCCCGGTACGACCGGCGGGCGCACGGGCGGTTCGACCGGGGCGTGCTCCGGGGCGCGCGCGGCGTCCCGGCCCGGCCGGGCGTCGTCGGCGGCGCCGTCCGCGCGGGCGTGGCTCTCCGGGGCCCGCGGTACGTCGGCAGGCGGCGGGGAGACACGGACGTGCCCCTCACCGTCCGGAACCGTCTCCCGGCGCGCGCCGGGGCCGCCGGCCGGGGCGAGCCGCAGGGCCGACTCGCCGAGCCGCAGCAGCGCGCCCGGCGCGAAGCGGACCGGGCGGGTGCCCACGCGGGTGCCGTCCAGGGTGGTGCCGTTGGTGGAGTCGAGGTCGGCGACCGTGACGCGGCCGTCGGCGGCGAGGGTCACCGCGCAGTGCAGCCGGGAGACGTCGGGGTCGTCGAGCGGGACGTCGGCGTCGGCGGAGCGGCCGATGTCGATCCGGCCGCCGTGCAGCAGGTGCACTCCGCCCGCGTCCGGCCCGGCGACCACGTCGAGGCGGGCCGGGGCGTCGTCGACCTCGGGGTGCGGCTCGGGGTCGGCGGGGGCGCCGAGGGAGAGCACGGCGCCGTCCAGCAGCGGGGGCTCGCCGAGGGTGCAGCGGCGGTCGTCCAGGCGCTCCGCGCCCGCGTACAGCACCACCGGGCCGGGCTGGGCGCCGCCCTCCCCGGTGACCGCCGAGGCAAGAGCCGAGGCCACCGCCGAGAGGGCCGTGCCGGCGGGCGCGGTGACCAGCACGTCGCGGCTCGTGGCGCGGCCCCGCGCCTGGTCAGGCGGCGGGCTCAGCGGGTCTACGACGGTCAGCCGGATCTGCATCGCCGTCAGCGGTCCCTTCTGCCCGGGCACGGAGTCCCCCACCCCGCACGAGCACGTCGGCCAGTACTGCACGCATCCTCGCACCTGACACCGACAACACGCCCGCCGCTCCGGAACAAGTGATCTTGATTGGTCGGCTCTGCCCGCAAAAGTGCCTGACAAATACAGCGCCGGTGATCAGTTGAGATCGGTCACGCCGGGATTCGGCAACCTGGAGACCGAGGTGAGCGTCTTTGCTTCGACGTCCTTCCGTGTCTTCCCGTCGCACCGTCGAACGTGCCCGGGGACGCACACGTAAGACCCACAGAAAGACGACAGCCCGGTCCCTGGCACCACGGCACTACAGTGGGTCGGAACACTGACCAGCAGGCAAGGCAAGCAACAGGGAGCGCGTGACGTGCGGCCAGTCGGCAGCAAGTACTTGCTTGAGGAGCCGCTCGGACGCGGCGCCACAGGCACCGTCTGGCGAGCCCGCCAGCGGGAGACGGCGGGCGCCGAGGCGGCCGTGCCCGGACAGCCCGGAGAGACCGTCGCCATCAAGGTCCTCAAGGAGGAGCTGGCCAACGACGCCGACGTCGTGATGCGGTTCCTCCGGGAGCGCTCCGTGCTGCTCCGGCTGACCCATCCCAACATCGTCCGGGTCCGCGACCTGGTCGTCGAGGGTGATCTGCTCGCCCTGGTCATGGATCTCGTCGACGGCCCCGACCTGCACCGCTACCTGCGCGAGAACGGCCCCTTCACGCCCGTCGCCGCCGCCCTGCTCACCGCGCAGATCGCCGACGCGCTCGCCGCCAGCCACGCCGACGGGGTGGTCCACCGCGACCTGAAGCCGGCGAACGTCCTGCTCCGCCAGAACGCCGGCCAGATGCACCCGATGCTGACCGACTTCGGCATCGCCCGCCTCGCCGACTCTCCCGGCCTCACCCGCACCCACGAGTTCGTCGGCACGCCCGCCTACGTGGCGCCGGAGTCCGCCGAGGGCCGCCCGCAGACCTCCGCCGTCGACATCTACGGCGCCGGCATCCTGCTGTACGAGCTGGTCACCGGCCGTCCGCCGTTCTCCGGCCAGTCCGCCCTGGAGGTGCTGCACCAGCACCTGAGCGCCGAACCGCGCCGCCCCTCCACCGTCCCCGAGCCGCTGTGGACGGTCATAGAGCGCTGTCTGCGCAAGAACCCCGACGAGCGGCCCAGCGCCGAGAACCTGGCGCGCGGCCTGCGGGTCGTCGCCGAGGGCGTCGGCGTGCACGCGAACTCCGCGCAGATCGCCGCCGCCGAGAACGTCGGCGCGCTGCTCGCCCCCGACCCGGACCCCGCCGCCGTCCCGGGCATGCCGGGCGCCGCCGATCCGACCCAGGTCCTGCCGCAGGGCGGCTACGACCCGAACGGCGCGACCAGCGTCCTCCCGCACACCGGGGGCCCGGCCGGCGCCGCCGACCCCACCGCCGTGCTGCCGAACACCGGCGCCGCCGACCCGACCGCCGTGATGCCGCCGGTGCCCCCGCACCAGCAGGGCCAGCAGGGCCAGGGCCAGGGCCAGGGCCAGCAGGGCGAGCACCCCTGGCAGAGCCAGCTGCGGGCCGCGCGGGACCGCAACGAGCAGACGCAGGTCCAGTACCTCGACCCCAGCCAGGACCCGCTGCGCCGCCGCCCCCAGCGGCAGGTCGCCCGGCCCCAGCAGCAGCCCCAGCAGCCTCAGCAGCGCCCGCAGCCCCGTCAGCAGCAGGGCCCGCCGCCCGGCTACGGCTATCCGCAGCAGCCCCAGCCGCAGCAGTACGCCCCGCAGCAGCAGCCCCAGCCCCAGCGGTACGCCCCGCCGCCCCCGCCCGAGCCGCAGCGGCCGGTGCGCGAGCCGAGGCAGCCGCGGCAGCGCAGCGCCAACCCGATGCGCATCCCCGGGCTCGGCTGCCTCAAGGGATGCCTCTTCACGATCGTCATCCTGTTCGTCGCCGGATGGCTGATCTGGGAGCTGAGCCCGCTCCAGGAGTGGATCGGCACCGGGAAGAGCTACTGGGAGCAGCTCACCGATTGGGTCGGCACCGTCAGCGGATGGATCAGCGATCTGGGCGGATCCGACGGAACCGGCGGATCGGGCGGCTCCACGCAGTAGCGAGTCTGTTGATTTGTCGACACCCGGCGGGTGATTTCCGCCTCCGCGGTGAAGGTTGGCTCGCCGGACGCGTAGTTTTAGCGACAACACGCGTCTGTAGGAGCAGTCTTGGCACGGAAGATCGGCAGCCGGTACACCGCGAACCAGATCCTGGGACGGGGCAGCGCCGGCACGGTGTGGCTGGGCGAGGGGCCGGAGGGCCCCGTCGCCGTCAAGCTGCTGCGCGAGGATCTGGCAGCCGACCAGGAGCTCGTCGGGCGCTTCGTCCAGGAGCGGACGGCCCTGCTCGGGCTCGAACACCCGAACATCGTCTCCGTCCGTGACCTCGTGGTCGACGGCAACGACCTCGCGCTCGTCATGGACCTGGTCCGGGGCACCGACCTGCGCACCCGCCTCGAACGGGAACGCCGGCTCGCCCCCGAGGCGGCGGTCGCGATCGTCGCCGACGTCGCCGACGGGCTCGCCGTGGCGCACGCGGCGGGGGTCGTGCACCGGGACGTGAAGCCGGAGAACGTGCTGCTCGACATGCAGGGGCCGCTGGGCCCCGGCGGCTCGCACCGCGCGCTGCTCACCGACTTCGGCGTCGCCAAGCTGATCGACACCCCGCAGCGGACCCGCGCCACCAAGGTCATCGGCACCCCCGACTACCTCGCGCCGGAGATCGTGGAGGGCCTGCCGCCGCGCGCGTCCGTCGACATCTACGCGCTGGCCACCGTGCTCTACGAGCTGCTGGCCGGGTTCACCCCGTTCGGCGGCGGCCACCCCGGGGCCGTGCTGCGCCGGCACGTCACCGAGACCGTCGTCCCGCTGCCCGGCATCCCCGACGAGCTCTGGCAGCTGATCG
This sequence comes from Streptomyces sp. NPDC001532, assembly GCF_040298625.1. Taxonomy (NCBI): domain Bacteria; kingdom Bacillati; phylum Actinomycetota; class Actinomycetes; order Kitasatosporales; family Streptomycetaceae; genus Streptomyces; species Streptomyces sp. NPDC001532. The sequence goes on along the minus strand of NZ_JBEPAL010000001.1, from coordinate 559,380 downwards.
TGCAGTGCCTGGCCAAGGCCCCCGCCTCCCGGCTGCGCGCCTCCGAGCTGGGCGCGCGGCTGCGCGAGCAGCTGCCCTCGCTCGCCGGGATGCCGCCGCTGGACGTGGACGAGCCCGACACCGAGGACGAGCCGGCCGACGAGGCGCCGCAGCCCGTGCCGGAACCCGCGGCGCGCGAGCGGCGTGGGGCGGTGTCGCTGGTCCCCGGAGCCAAGCCGGACTCCAACCGGGACACCCACACCTCGATGCGCGTCCCGGCCCCGGACGAGCTGGCCGGCGGGGCCCACGGCACCGCCCGCGCCCCCCGTGCCGCCGGTGCGCCCCGGCCCGGCTCCGCCCGGCACCGGGCCGCCACCCGGCGGCGCCGGATCACCCTCGGCGCGGCCGCGGTCGTCCTGGCGGCGGCGGTCGGCGCCGGCGCGTATCTCGCCACCTCGGGCGACGACGCGGACGCGACGCCGCCCGGCACGGAGAGCTCGGCACCCGACAGCCCGTGACGGCGCCCGCCCGCCGGGGCCGCGGCGCCCACGGGCACCGGGCCCGGACGCCCGGCGCCGGGCGGTCGGTGGAGCCGTTACGCTGGAGGCGTGGCAGTCGTCGATGTATCCGAAGAGCTCAAGTCCCTCTCCTCGACCATGGAGTCGATCGAGGCCGTTCTGGACCTCGACACGATGAGGGCAGACATCGCCGTTCTAGAGGAGCAGGCGGCCGCGCCCTCCCTGTGGGACAACCCGGACGAGGCGCAGAAGATCACCAGCAAGCTCTCCCACCTCCAGGCGGAGGTGAGGAAGGCCGAGGCCCTGCGCTCGCGGATCGACGATCTCGCCGTGCTGTTCGAGATGGCCGAGGAGGAGGACGACCCGGACACCCGTGCCGAGGCCGAGTCCGAGCTGACGTCCGTCCGCAAGGCGCTGGACGAGATGGAGGTCCGGACGCTGCTGAGCGGTGAGTACGACTCCCGTGAGGCGCTCGTGAACATCCGTGCCGAGGCGGGCGGCGTGGACGCGGCCGACTTCGCCGAGCAGCTCCAGCGCATGTATCTGCGCTGGGCGGAGCGCCACGGCTACAAGACCGAACTCATCGAGACGTCGTACGCCGAAGAGGCCGGCATCAAGTCGACCACCTTCTCCGTGAAGGTGCCGTACGCCTACGGAACGCTCTCCGTCGAGCAGGGCACGCACCGCCTCGTGCGGATCTCGCCCTTCGACAACCAGGGCCGCCGCCAGACGTCCTTCGCGGGCGTCGAGGTGCTGCCGGTCGTCGAGCAGACCGACCACATCGACATCGACGAGTCCGATCTGCGCATCGACGTCTACCGGTCCTCCGGCCCCGGCGGCCAGGGCGTCAACACGACCGACTCCGCGGTGCGCATCACGCACCTGCCGACCGGCATCGTCGTCTCCTGCCAGAACGAGCGGTCGCAGATCCAGAACAAGGCCACCGCCATGAACGTCCTCCAGGCGAAGCTGCTCGAACGGCAGCGCCAGGAGGAGCGGGCCAAGATGGACGCCCTCAAGGACGGCGGCAGCTCCTGGGGCAACCAGATGCGTTCCTACGTCCTGCACCCGTACCAGATGGTCAAGGACCTGCGGACGGAGTTCGAGGTCGGCAACCCGCAGGCCGTGCTCGACGGTGAGATCGACGGGTTCCTGGAGGCCGGCATTCGCTGGCGCAAGCAGCAGGAGAAGTAGGTTTGTCGACATCGCCAACCGCCCCTGGTTCAGGGGCGGTTGGCGTTTGTCCGGGTTTTACATCACACTCACAGTCTCCAACCCCCGGCAAAGCGCGGCAGAGACGGACAATGCACACGCAACGGCCTTGACGTTGCTGTCAAAAATCGGAAGTCTGAGGCGCGGCATGCGTATTTCTGGGGCGCATGTGAACCGGGGGGCCTGAGCAACAGCTACCTCCCTCCGTCGATCACGGCCCCGAGCGCCGCCTCACTGACGATTCAGCTACTGGGGGTAGCAACCACATGACGAAGAAGACGCGGATCCGTGTCGCGCGGATCGCCGCGGGTGCCGTGATCGCCGCCGGTGCCTCGCTGACCGCCGCGGGCGCCGCTTCCGCCGCGGAGGCGGAGGACTGCCTGCTCGGTGTGCTGTGCGGCGACGAGTCGCCGAGCCCCGACCCGACGCCGACGGTCGACCCGATCCCGACCGAGCTCCCCACCGAGGAGCCGCCCACGGAGGAGCCTCCGACCGAGGAGCCGCCCACCGAGGAGCCCCCGACCGAGGAGCCGCCCACGGAGGAGCCGCCCACCGACCCGACGGAGGACCCGACCGAGCCCGACGAGCCGGAGGAGCCGGGCAACGGCAACGGCAACGGGAACGGCAATGGGAACGGCAACGGCAACGGCAACGGCAACGGTGGCGGCAACAACGCCGACCCCGACGGCGGGTCCGACAGCTCCGCCCAGAGCGAGGGCTCCTCGGCCCTGACCGACACCGGCTCGGACACCCCGGCCGACACCTCCGCCCAGGGCGGCGGCGACGAGCTGGCCGAGACCGGTGCCGCGCAGACCACGTTCCTGCTGATCGGCGCCGCGACGATGATCGCCGGCGGTATCGGCTTCCGCGTGCTGCCGCGCCTCGTGGGCGGCCGCGGCGGTGCGGCCGCCTGAGGCTAGCCGAACGTAGCGAGAAGGGCCCGGAGCGGAACGCTCCGGGCCCTTCTCGGCGTCTTCGCAGGCCGCCGCGCCGTCGTTACGCGGTCTGGTGCGCCAGCAGGGCCACCGCCGCCACCAGGACCGCCAGCAGGGCGATCAGCGTCATGGGGGTGAGATGCGCGAGGGGATTCCCCTGCTGGAGCCGCTCGCGGTTCGCCCGGCACACGGGGCAGCGGCCCTCGCTCACGGGCGCGGCACAGTTCGCGCACACCAGCCGGTCGTACGTCATGTGCTCGCCCTCCTAGCGCCGGTTTCTCGTTGGACAACGCTCCTCGGGGTGAGAACGTTCCCCTTCCACTGTGCCAGGTTCGCCCGAAGGGTGCGCGGGGCCCTTGCCGCAAGCGCGTCCGGCCCGGCTCGGTACAAAAGTGCACAACCACCACGCAACCGCAACCGGTGACTGCGCTCCCCTCCCCGGTTCGCGTATGGTCACGCTCATCTACCCCCGGCGACCCGTGGTGCATCCGTGATCCGATTCGACAATGTCTCCAAGGTCTACCCCAAGCAGACCCGCCCAGCCCTCAGGGATGTCTCCCTGGAGGTCGAGAAGGGCGAGTTCGTGTTCCTCGTGGGGTCCTCGGGCTCCGGAAAGTCCACCTTCCTGCGGCTGATCCTCCGCGAGGAGCGGGCCAGCCACGGACAGGTGCACGTTCTGGGCAAGGACCTCGCGCGTCTGTCCAACTGGAAGGTGCCGCACATGCGCCGCCAGCTGGGGACGGTGTTCCAGGACTTCCGGCTCCTGCCGAACAAGACCGTCGCCGAGAACGTGGCCTTCGCCCAGGAGGTCATCGGCAAGTCCCGCGGCGAGATCCGCAAGTCGGTGCCGCAGGTGCTGGAACTGGTCGGCCTCGGCGGCAAGGAGGAGCGGATGCCGGGCGAGCTGTCCGGCGGTGAGCAGCAGCGCGTCGCGATCGCGCGGGCCTTCGTCAACCGGCCCAAGCTGCTGATCGCCGACGAACCCACCGGCAACCTCGACCCGCAGACCTCCGTCGGCATCATGAAACTGCTCGACCGGATCAACCGCACCGGTACGACCGTCGTGATGGCCACGCACGACCAGAACATCGTGGACCAGATGCGCAAGCGCGTCATCGAGCTGGAGAAGGGCCGTCTCGTCCGCGACCAGGCCCGCGGCGTCTACGGCTACCAGCACTGACGATCCACGACGGAAAGGCTCAACCAGACGCCATGCGCGCCCAGTTCGTTCTGTCGGAGATCGGTGTCGGTCTCCGCCGCAATCTGACGATGACCTTCGCGGTCGTCGTCTCCGTCGCCCTGTCCCTGGCCCTGTTCGGCGGTTCGCTGCTGATGAGCGACCAGGTCACCAGCATGAAGGGCTACTGGTACGACAAGGTCAACGTCTCGATCTTCCTCTGCAACAAGAGCGACGCCGAGTCCGACCCCAACTGCGCCAAGGGCGCGGTCACCGAGGAGCAGAAGGACCAGATCCTCACCGACCTCAAGAAGATGTCGGTCGTCGACACGGTGACCTACGAGTCGCAGGACCAGGCGTACAAGCACTACAAGGAGCAGTTCGGCGACTCCCCGCTGGCCAGCTCCCTGACGCCGGACCAGATGCAGGAGTCGTACCGCGTCAAGCTGAAGGACCCGGAGAAGTACCAGGTCATCGCGACCGCCTACAACGGCCGCGACGGCGTGCAGTCCGTGCAGGACCAGAAGGGCACCCTGGACAACCTCTTCGAGCTGCTGAACGGCATGAACTGGGCGGCCCGCGCCATCATGGCGCTGATGCTGGTGGTGGCCCTGATGCTGATCGTCAACACCGTGCGCGTCTCGGCGTTCAGCCGACGGCGGGAGACCGGCATCATGCGGCTGGTCGGTGCCTCCGGCTTCTACATCCAGGCCCCGTTCATCATGGAGGCGGCGGTCGCCGGACTCATCGGCGGCGCGGTCGCCTGCGGGTTCCTGGTGGTCGCGCGGTACTTCATCATCGACCACGGGCTGGCGCTGTCCGAGAAGCTGAACCTGATCAACTTCATCGGCTGGGACGCCGTTCTGACGAAGCTGCCGCTCATCCTCGCCACCAGCCTTCTGATGCCCGCGCTGGCCGCGTTCTTCGCGCTGCGCAAGTACTTGAAGGTGTGACGCATGCCAAGAAGGGCCGTGCGGTCAACCGACCGTACGGCCCTTCGCGTTGTCCTAGACTCACCGGCATGTCAGGTCGTGACCTGTTCTGTCAGCCCCGCCGCATGCGCCGCGGGGCCGCCCTGACACTGGTGTTCGCGAGCGTGCTCGTCGCCGGTGCCGCGACGGGCTCGCTGCCCGGCGCCGATCAGGAGCCCGCGCCCGGCCCGTCCCGCACGGCCGCCTCCGTCGCCCGCCCCGACGCGGTCACCGAGGCCGCCGTGGAGGCCATGGCCGACGGCAAGTCGCCCATGGAGGCCGCCGAGCGGGCCGTCAGCCGCAGCGGGAACCGCTGGGACGCCGTGTACTCCGAGGGCGAGTACGAGGAGTTCCAGGAGGCCCTGGACGGCGCCTACACGGGCGTCGGACTGTGGGCGCGGCGCGAGCGGGACGGGCGGATCGAGGTGACCCGGGTGGCCGCCGGATCACCCGCGGCCGGCGCCGGGATCCGCGTGGGCGACCGGCTGCGCAGCGTCGACGGCCGCAAGGTCGACGGGCGGCCGGTCACCGAGGTGGTCTCGGCACTGCGCGGGGACGCCACCGACGAGCCCGCCGGGACCACGGTCCGGCTCGGCCTGGAGCGCGGCACGCGCGCCTGGCAGCTCACCCTGCGCCGCGCCCGGCTGTCCACCGACTGTGTGACCGTGCGCACGCTCTCCGACGGCAGCACCCTCATCAAGATCGCCGCCTTCACCAAGGGCTCCGGCGACGCCGTCCGCACCGCCGTCCGGCGGGCCCCGGCCGGCGCCGGGATCGTCCTGGACCTGCGCGGCAACTCCGGCGGCCTGGTCACCGAGGCCGTGACCGCCGCCTCCGCCTTCCTCGACGGCGGCCTCGTCGCCACCTACGACATCGAGGGCGAGCAGCGCGCGCTGCACGCCGAGCCCGGCGGCGACACCGCCAAACCCCTGGTCACCCTGGTCGACGGGGGCACGATGAGCGCGGCCGAGCTGCTCACCGGGGCCCTTCAGGACCGGGGCCGCGCGGTCGTCGTGGGCTCGCGCACCTTCGGCAAGGGCTCGGTGCAGATGCCGAGCCGGCTGCCCGACGGGTCCGTGGCCGAGCTGACCGTCGGGCACTACCGCACCCCCTCCGGCCGTGGTGTCGACGGCCGCGGCATCACGCCCGACCTCGAGGCGGACCAGGAGGCGCTGCGGCGGGCACAGACCGTGCTGACGGGACTCGGCGAGTAGCGGCCCACCGCTTAATGGCTTCCCGCGCACCCCCTCCGTAGTGCGAAAATGGTCGGCACTATGGCTAAGGAAAAAGGGCGCAAGCTGATCGCGCAGAACAAGAAGGCGCGGCACGACTATCTGATCCTCGACACCTACGAGGCCGGTCTGGTCCTCACCGGTACCGAGGTGAAGTCCCTGCGCCAGGGGCGTGCCTCGCTGGTGGACGGCTTCGTCCAGCTGGACGCGCACGAGGCGTGGCTGCACAACGTGCACGTGCCGGAGTACAGCCAGGGCACCTGGACCAACCACAGCGCCCGCCGCAAGCGCAAGCTGCTGCTGCACCGCGAGGAGATCGCCAAGCTGGAGGCGAAGTCCCAGGAGACGGGTCACACCATCGTGCCGCTCGCCCTGTACTTCAAGGACGGCCGCGCGAAGATCGAGATCGCGCTGGCGAAGGGCAAGAAGGAGTACGACAAGCGGCAGACGCTGCGCGAGAAGCAGGACCGCCGCGAGGCGGACCGGGCGATGTCGGCGGTCCGCCGCAAGCAGCGGGCCTGACCCCCCGGGAATACGCTGGCACGTGTCCGCGTTGGTCACGTACGATGGCACCTGCACCGCACGCCGGTGCGTTGCCCTCCTCGGAGGGTTTGAAAAAACAACATGGGGATGATCGGTTTCGACAGCGGTTGTCGAAGCAGGGGAAGCGTGTCGAGGAAGCGGCCATGATCTCGTAAACCACAGGCCGAAAAAAATAATCGCCAATACCAAGCGCGATTCCTCCCAGCAGGCCTTCGCCCTCGCTGCCTGATCTCAGGTAGCAGAGCGAGCCTCCTACTACGGGAGTGTCAGCCCGGGGCTGTTCCCGACCCGGATCCTGGCATCAGCTAGGGGACTAAACCTTGATCCCGGTCACGGGGTGAAGAGGGAAATCTAACAGTGACTGAGCCCGTCGGAGACTTGTCCGCGTGATCTCCGGGGCCGAGAAAATCAGAGCGGACTGCACACGGAGAAGCCCTGGTTCCGCACCGTTGGACGCGGGTTCGATTCCCGCCATCTCCACAATCTCCATGTGACGAGGACCCGGTGGTGTCACACCACCGGGTCCTCGTCGTTTGCGCGCGTCCGCCTCCGCCGCCCACGGGCCGGAGGCGGTCTGTCGCCGGGCGGGGGTCTCCGGGATGCTGCTGAGGCATGAGGAGACCCGTGAACCGTTCCGAACGACGCGTCAACTCCCGTGTCCGCGCCTGGCGGTGGCCCGCCGCCCTCGCGCTCGCCGCCGCCGTCCTCGGCCCCGGGGCGCCGGCCGGCGCGGATGCCGACCGCACCGGTCTGGGCGAGGCCATCGACACCGTCCTCGGCGATCCGCGGCTGGAGGGCGGGCTGGCGAGTGTGGTGGTCGCCGACGCCGAGAGCGGCGAACCGCTCTACCAGCGGCAGCCCACCACCCGGCTGATGCCCGCCTCCAACACCAAACTCGCTACCTCCGCCGCCGCGATGGAGATCCTCGGGCCGGAGTACCGGTTCGGCACCGAGGTGCTGGCCGGCGGACGGCAGCGCGGGTCCGTGCTCCGCGGCGACCTGTATCTGCGCGGCACCGGCGACCCCACCCTGCTCGCCGCCGACTACGACCGGCTCGCCGCCCGGGTCGCCGAGACCGGGATCACCCGCGTCGAAGGGCGGCTCCTGGCCGACGACACCCGCTTCGACGCCCAGCGCCTCGGCCGGTCCTGGGCCGCCGACGACGAGTCCGCCTACTACGCCGCCCAGATCAGCGCGCTGAGCGTCGCCCCCGACGCCGACTACGACACCGGCACGGTGATCGTGCAGGTCAAGCCGGGCGCCGGGGCCGGTGACGAGCCCGTCGTCCGGGTCACGCCCGACACCGCGTACGTCGAGGTCGACGTCCGTGCCACCACCGTCGCCGCCGGTGGCGCGAACGCCCTCTCCGTCGAGCGGGAGCACGGCACCAACACGATCGTCGTGGACGGTACGACACCCGTCGGCGGCACCGGCGCCAAGGAGTGGATCAGCGTCTGGGAGCCCACCGGACTCGCCGCCGCCGTCTTCCGCGACGCGCTCGCCGCGCACGGCGTGCGGGTCACCGGACCCACCCGGCTCGGCCGCGAGACCCCGGACGGCGCCCGCCCGCTGGCCGAGCACCGGTCCATGCCGCTCAAGGACCTGCTCGTGCCGTTCATGAAGCTCTCCAACAACATGCACGCCGAGGTGCTGACCAAGGCCATGGGCCACGAGACGGCCGGCTCCGGCAGCTGGTCCGCCGGGCTCGCAGCCGTCCGCGGCTACCTCGGGAGCGTCGGCATCGACACCGCGAAGCTCCGCCAGGTCGACGGCTCCGGCCTGTCCCGGATGGACAACTTCACCGCCGGGCAGCTCGCCGACCTGCTCCTCGCCGTCCGCGCCGAGCCCTGGTACGCCGACTGGCAGCGCTCCCTGCCGGTGGCCTGCGACCCCGACCGGTTCACCGGGGGCACGCTGCGCACCCGGATGTGCGGGACGCCCGCGGCGGGCAACGCGCGGGCGAAGACGGGGTCGTTGACGGGGGCGTCGGCGCTGTCGGGGTACGTCACCGACGCGGACGGCCGGGAACTGGTGTTCAGCATCGTGCTCAACAACTACCTCGCCTCCTCCGTGAAGCCGCTGGAGGACGCCGTCGTCGCCACGCTCGCACGGTCCACCGCCCAGGCCGCCACGCTCGTCGAGCCGCGCCGGGCGAAGACGGCGGACGGCGCCGCCGAATGCGCCTGGCGCAAGCCCGCGCGGTGCTGACGGCTGCCCGGCGGCCACCGGCCCGTGGCGGCCGTCGGGGCCGTCGGGGCCGGTGAGGCGGTTCCTCGCCGCCGCACCCGCTCACCCGGCCGTCCGGCTCGCGGTGCTGGCGCGGATCGTCAGCGCCGGGGGCAGCAGGGTCACCGACGGCGCCGGGTCGCCGTTCAGGCGGTGCAGCACCAGCTCCACCGCTCGGGCGCCGATCTCGGCGGACGGCACGGCGACCGAGGTCAGCGGGACACGGGCGGACTCCGCCCGCTCGGCCGGACAGACGGCGGTGACCGAGAGGTCGTCGGGGACACCCACGCCCAGCTGAGCGAAGGCGCGCAGCAGCGGGTCCAGCACGGCCTCGTGGTGCACGAGGACACCGGTCGGCGCCGGTCGCTCGCGCAACAGGCGCTCGGCGACCCGGCGGGCCGCCGCGGGCGTCGCCTCGCAAGGGTGGACGGAGCCGGCGAGGCCGTGGCGGCCGACGGCGGCGGTGAAGCCCCGCACCACGCGCTGGGCGGACGCGGTCCGGCGGGCGTAGACCTCCGCGGGCGCACCGACCAGGGCGACGACCCGGTGGCCGAGGCCCGCCAGATGGTCCACACACGCCTCGCCCGCCGCCTCGAAGTCCAGGTCGACGCAGGTCAGGCCGGTGGGACGGGCCGGGACGCCGATCGCCACCGCCGGCCGCCCCAGCGAGCGCAGCAACGGCAGGCGGGGATCGTCGAGCCGGACGTCCATCAGGATCAGGGCATCCGCCGACGCGGTCTCCGCGACCCGGCGCAGGTTGTCCACGCCCTCCTCGCGGGTCAGCAGCAGCACATCGTGGTCGTACGCCCGTGCCGTGGTCATCACCGACATCACGAACGGCATCACCCCCGGCAGGTCCGTCCCGGCCCGCAGCGGCACCATCAGCGCCAGCAGGTTCGCCCGGCCGCCCCCGAGGACGCTCGCACCGGCGGGCGGGCGGTAGCCGAGGGCGCGGATGGAGGCGTGGACGCGGCGCCGGGTCTCCTCGGAGATCGGCCGCTTGCCGCTGAGCGCGTAGGACACGGTGCTGGGGGAGACGCCCGCGTGCCGGGCCACGTCCGTGATCTTGACCATCAGGCCGGCTCCAGCGTGAGGACGCCGGTACCGGCGGGGGCCCGCACGATCCGCTCTCCGGCCGGCAGGGCCCACGGCGCCGCCGGATCGTCGCACGAGGCCCGCGGCCGACCGCCCTCGCGGACGACGGTGAAGGCCACGTCCCCGGCCGGCACCGTCACCCGCCCGCCCGGCGGCGGCCCGTACGCCCGCAGCGTCACCCCGTGGGCGTGGTCGTGGCGCGGCTCGACCGGGTGGGCCGCGGTGACGCCCTCGCGCAGCGGCCAGTAGCCATCGGTGAACTTCAAGCCCGGACCCCTTACCCGACAGAGTCGAAGCGCTTCGACGGGCGAACGTATGCGGGGACCTGCGGGGCGTCAATGGTTCGGGCGGAATCAGTGAAGCGGTTCGACCGCGCGAACGGGCTTGAACACCACCGGGACCGCGGCGATCAGCAGGGCCGCGCCCGCCGCCACGACCGGCACGCCGTACCCGGCCGTCACCGACAGGTGTTCCGCCGCCCAGCCGCCCAGCGCGCTGCCGCAGGCGATCCCGCCCAGCAGACCGGTCACCGCGAGCGTCATGCCCTCGTTGAGCCGCCCCTCCGGGGTGCGCACCTGCACCAGGGCCATGCCCGTCACCAGCGTCGGCGCGGTCGCCATCCCGGCGATCAGCAGCGCCCCCGCGAGCACCAGGAGGGAGCCGGTGAGCGCCGCCGCGAGCAGCGGCAGGACGAGCAGCGCGGTCATCGCGGCGAGGCACCGCACATAGCGGGACTCGGCCGGGCCGCTCGGCCGGACCCTGCCGTAGACCAGCCCGGCCACGCAGGACCCGGCGGCCTGGAGGCCGAGGACCAGACCGGCCTCCGTCTGCCGGCCCTGTGCGTCCGCGAACGCCAGGGTGACGACCTCCATCGACCCGAAGACCGCGCCCGTCGCGAGACAGACCGCCAGCAGCGGCGGGATGCCGGGCGCCCGGATCGGCGATCTGCCGTGGGTGCCCGGCCGCGCGGGCGGCTCGGTGGCCCGCTGGGCGGTGAACAGCAGCACCCCGCAGACCATCAGGGCGACCGCGACGAGCGTGCCCGCCTCCGGGAAGAGCGTCCCGCACAGGAAGGCCGCCAGCACCGGCCCGAGCATGAAGCCCAGTTCGTCGGCCGCCTGCTCGAAGGCGTTCGCGGTGTGCAGCGCGGCCGGGTCGTCCTTCAGCAGATACGCCCAGCGTGCCCGGGACATACCGCCGAGGTTGGGGGTGGTCGCGGTGGCGGCGTAGGCGGCGAACAGCGTCCAGTCGGGCAGGCCGCGGCGGACGCAGACGACCAGGGCCAGGCTGCCCAGGGCGGCGACCAGGGTGGCGGGCACGGCGATCCGCGCCTGGCCGTACCGGTCCACGAGCCGCGCGGTCCACGGCGCGACCACCGCGGTCGCCGCCAGGCCGGCCGCGGTGACCGCGCCGGCCAGGGCGTACGAGCCCCGCGACCCGGCGATCATCACGATCGCGCTGACGCTGAGCATGCCCATCGGGAGACGGGCTATGAGGTTTCCGGCTGTGAACGCCCTGGTCCCTGGACGGGTGAAGAGATCGCGGTACGGCATGCGCCCACCGTCGCCCGGATGCGATCAAGGGGTCCAACACCTGTCCGGTGCCGATTCACGCACCTGTGTTGTAAGTTGCCGCGCGTGCCCGCGCCCGCCGGAGAATCCCGCCACCTCGACCCCCGCCTGCTGCGCGCCTTCGTCACCGTCGCCGAGGAACTGCACTTCACCCGCGCCGCCGCCCGGCTCTACGTCGCCCAGCAGGCGCTCAGCAGGGACGTACGGCGGCTGGAGCGGGAGGTCGGCGCCGAGCTGTTCGTACGGACCACCCGTCAGGTCACGCTGACCGGCGACGGGGAGCGGCTGCTGCCGCACGCGCGCCGGGTGCTCCAGGCGCAGGACGACCTCCTCGCCGCCTTCGGGCAGACCCGGCCCCTGCTGGTCGACCTCAACACCACCGGCCTCGGCACCCCGCGCCGCGTGCTGCACCGGGCCCGCGAACTCGCCCCCGAGCTGGAGCTGATGGCCCGCTTCGAGAGCGGCCTGACCGGAGCGGCGGGAGAGCTGATCGCGGGGCGGCTGGACGCGTCCTTCGGGCGGTACGCGGGCCTCGACCCGGCGCTGCGCGGACGGCTGGCCCATCAGCCGGTGCGGTTCGAGCCGATGGCGATCGTGCTGCCCGAGGGGCACCGGCTGGCCGCGCTGGAGGCGGTGCCGCTGGCCGAGCTGGCGGGGGAGACGGTGTACGCCGGGGCCGGGAACCCGCGCACGCCGGAGTGGACCGACCTCGCGCACCGCCTGTTCGAGGGACGCGGGATCGAGGTGGCGTCACCCGCTCCGCTGGCCGTCGGGGACGAGGAGTTCCAGAGGATCATGGCGAAGACCGGCTGCCCGGTCCTGGCCGTGGTTACCTTTCCGGCCATGCCCGGATGTGTACTGCGTCCCTTGATCGATCCCGTTCCGCTGTCACCCCTGTCGCTGGTGTGGCGAAAGGGGCTGGTGCATCCCGGGCTGGAGGCATTGCGGCAGGCCGCGGCGGAGCTGTCCGCCGAGCATGGGTGGCTGCGACGGCCCGCCGACCGATGGATTCCAGCCATGGACATTGCGCTCATGGATGTCCACAAGTGACGCGCGGCGAACACATCACCCCCTGGTGCGCTACATTCATGGCCTGAGCACGGTGTGGTAAACGGGGCGCTCGGGCCGGGTGGGGGCCTGGTTCGACCGACGGGTGCTCGGGGTCGTAGGCGCACCCGTAACTGTCCCGTGGGGGGAAGTGCGCACGTGAACAAGTGGCGAGAAGACGCCCAACCGGAATGGCCCGAGGCCGCGTCCCCGACGGGGGAGCTTCGGGCTGCCGGTACACAGGCGTTTCCGGAGGCCGGAGGCGCGTCCGCGTTTCGGCGCGGCGGAAACCGTGAGGGTGGCGTGGACGCTGGTTCCGACTTCGGCCGTGACGCCGACCGCGACGGTGGCTCCGACTTCGATGCCGGTCTCGGTGACTTCGGTTCCGACTTCGGCCGTGACGGTCGTGACGGCCGTGGTGACGGCGGTCTGTTCGACCCGGCGGCGGACGCCGCCGAGACGCAGGTCGTCCAGCAGGTGGCGGAGACGCGGGCCTTCCCCAAGGTCGGCATGCCCGAGCAGCGCGGCCCGGAGGACGCGGAGCGTGGGACGTCCGGCGGGGCCGACGGCATATCCGGCGGGAGGTCTGGCGGGTCCGGTGGGATACCCGGCGAGCCGGGCGGGTGGCCCGGCGGGACGGCCGGCGGTGCGCGTCGCACACCCGGTGGGCCGCGCGGGTTCTCCGGGGCGCCGCGCGGTGTGTCCGGCGGGTTCGGTGCCACGGGTGCTCCTGGTGCTCCCGGTGCTCCTGGTGCCTCCGGAGGGTTCGGCGGATCCGGCGTCCCCGCGCAGCCCGGTGGGTCGGGTGCGCTCGGTGGGCTCGGCGCCCGCCGTGGACTCGGCCGACCCGGCGTGACGGGCGGACCTGGCGTGACCGGCGGCCACGGCGCGACCGGCGCCCTCGACGAGACCCGCGCCTTCGACGAGACCCGCGCCCTGGACGAGACCCGCGCGCTGGACCGCACCGGCGGCTTCGGCGCTGCCGGCGGCCCCGGTACGCCCACGGGGCACGGCACCTCCACAGGCTCCGGCACTCCCTTCGGCTCCGCGGGCTCCCTCGGCTCCGCCACTCCCTTCGGCTCCGCCGGCTCCGGCACTCCATCCGGCTCCGCCGGCTCCGGCACCTCCCTCGGTTCCGGCACCGGCACCCGCTCCGGCGCCGCCCCCCTCCGCGATCCCTGGCAGGAGCCCGGCGACCCGAGCGGCGCGGCCACCCACGATCCGCACGAGGTCACCATCCAGCTGGACGCCGTCCAGTTCGGTGACGGGCTCATACGCCAGGCCTCCGCGGCCCGTCCGGTCGCCGAGGAAGGCGCCGACGGACCCGTCTTCGTCGACGAGACCGGCCGCCGCAGCCGCCGCTTCCGCCGGATCGGCATGGCCGTCGCCATCGCCTGCGCGGTCTACGCCGTCGTCATCGTCGCCACCCTGCTGTCCGGCACCTCCGAGGCCCCCTGGCTGCCCGTGCCGAACCAGAACGGCGGCCGGCCCGCGAACCAGGTCGACAGCCCGCCGCTGGACGCCGAGTCGGCCGAGCCCGACGCCACCGGCACCGGCGCCCCCGGCGCCACCCCGTCCGGCAGCGCGGGCGCCACCGCCTCGCCGGACGCCGAAGGTGCCGTACCGGGCGCCTCCACCAGCCCCGCGGCCCCGGGCACCGACGTCGAGGACCCCGCCCCGACGGCGACCCGCACCACCGCCAAGCCCGGTTCCGGTGTGACCGAGCCCGACCCGTCCACCCCGGTGGACCCGACGGTCACCGCCTCGCCGGACCCGACACCCACCGACGGCGGGGTCACCCCGGACCCCACCGTGACCACGGGCGGCGGTGACAGCGCGGGCACCGGCTCCGGCCTGGACGCGCTCGCCGACGGCACGGCCGCCCACCCCTCCCCGCTCACCCTCCCCACCTCGTCCCCGGAGCACGTCCTCTGATGGCATCCCGCCCTCGTCGGAGGGCGGCGACCGGAGCCCGTGACGGCTCCCGGCAACGTCGCCTGCCCCTGCGTTTCCTGCTGCCCGCGCTCGTCCTCGTCGCCCTGATGGCGATGCTGATGCTGCGCGGCTATGTGCACAGCGAGATCCTCGCCGACCACCGCGTCCGTCCCCCGGCCGCCTCCGACCAGGTCCCCGAGGAGATCCTCAAGGGCGGCCCGGTCATCGACACCCGCAGCGGCCGCACCACCAGCCTCTCCGTCCCGGACCACCGGCTCGTCCTCACCTTCGACGACGGCCCCGACCCGGAATGGACCCCGAAGGTCCTGGACGTGCTGAAGAAGCACGACGCGCACGCCGTCTTCTTCGTCACCGGCACCATGGCCTCCCGCTACCCGGACCTGGTCAAGCGGATGGTGGACGAGGGTCACGAGATCGGCCTGCACACCTTCAACCACCCGGACCTCTCCTACCAGTCGAGGCAGCGCATCGACTGGGAGCTGTCGCAGAACCAGCTCGCGCTGTCCGGCGCGGCCGGCATCCGCACCTCCCTGTTCCGGCCGCCGTACTCCTCCTTCTCCGGCGCCATGGACAACAAGTCGTGGCCGGTCACGGAGTACATCGGCAGCCGCGGCTACATCACCGTCGTCAACAACACCGACAGCGAGGACTGGCGCCGGCCCGGCGTCGACGAGATCATCCGCCGCGCCACCCCGAAGGGCGGCGCCGGCGCGATCGTCCTGATGCACGACTCCGGCGGCGACCGCAGCCAGACCGTGCAGGCGCTGGACCGGTTCCTGCCGGAGCTGAAGGACGAGGGCTACGAGTTCCAGAACCTCACCGAGGCCCTGGACGCGCCCAGCGCGCACACCGAGGTCACCGGCCTCGACCTGTGGAAGGGCAAGGCGTGGACCTTCCTGGTCCAGGCCTCCGAGAAGATCACCGACGGCCTGGTGGTGGGCCTCGCGATCATCGGCTCGCTGGTCATCGGCCGGTTCGTGCTGATGCTGCTGCTCTCCGGACTGCACGCCCGCCGGGTCCGCCGCCGCGGCTTCCGCTGGGGACCGACCGTCACCGAACCGGTGTCGGTGCTGGTCCCGGCGTACAACGAGGCCAAGTGCATCGAGAACACCGTGCGTTCCCTGATGGCGAGCGAGCATCCGATCGAGATCCTCGTCATCGACGACGGCTCCTCGGACGGCACCGCCCGGATCGTCGAGGCGATGGGCCTGCCCAATGTGCGGGTCATCCGGCAGCTCAACGCGGGCAAGCCGGCCGCCCTCAACCGCGGTCTCGCCAACGCCCGTCACGACATCGTCGTGATGATGGACGGCGACACCGTCTTCGAACCGGCCACGGTCCGCGAACTCGTCCAGCCCTTCGGTGACCCGCGCGTCGGCGCCGTCGCGGGCAACGCGAAGGTCGGCAACCGGGACTCCCTGATCGGCGCCTGGCAGCACATCGAGTACGTGATGGGCTTCAACCTGGACCGCCGGATGTACGACATGCTGCGCTGCATGCCGACCATCCCCGGCGCGGTCGGCGCCTTCCGCCGCTCGGCGCTGGAGCGTGTCGGCGGCATGAGCGAGGACACCCTCGCCGAGGACACCGACATCACCATGGCCCTGCACCGCGACGGCTGGCGCGTGGTGTACGCGGAGAACGCCCGCGCCTGGACTGAGGCCCCGGAGACCGTCCAGCAGCTGTGGTCCCAGCGCTACCGCTGGTCCTACGGCACCATGCAGGCCATCTGGAAGCACCGCCGAGCCGTGGTGGAGAAGGGCCCCTCGGGCCGCTTCGGCCGCGTCGGCCTGCCGCTGGTCTCCCTGTTCATGGTCCTGGCCCCGCTGCTGGCACCCCTGATCGACGTCTTCCTCCTCTACGGCCTCGTCTTCGGCCCGACCCAGAAGACGATCGTGGCCTGGCTGGGCGTCCTCGCCATCCAGGCGGTCTGCGCGGCCTACGCCTTCCGCCTCGACCGCGAACGCATGACCCACCTGATCTCGCTGCCGCTCCAGCAGATCCTGTACCGCCAGCTCATGTACGTCGTCCTGCTCCAGTCCTGGATCACCGCCCTGACCGGCGGCCGACTGCGCTGGCAGAAGCTGCGGCGGACCGGAGTGGTGGAGGCGCCGGGCGGTCCGGTGCCCAGGCAGCGAGCGACGGAGAGCGGCGAGCGGAGGCCGGTGGGATGAGCAGCCAGGGATACCCGGCGGGCACGGGACAGCAGGGCCAGCCGGGCGGGCAGCCGGAACAGCCGGGGCAGTCGTACGGCTTCCCGCAGCAGCGCGTCACGGACCCGCAGCCGCCGACGGCGGCCCTCGCGACCCCCGAGGCCCCCGAGGCCCCCGAGACCTCGGAGGCCCCCGAGGCCGCGGCACCGCGGCCCAAGGGCCCGGTCCGGGACCGCTACCTCGACCTCCTCCGCTCGATCGCGCTGGTCCGCGTCGTCGTCTACCACCTGTTCGGATGGGCGTGGCTGACGGTGCTGTTCCCGTCGATGGGCGTCATGTTCGCCCTGGCGGGCTCGCTGATGGCGCGCTCCCTCAAGCGTCCGGCGCCGGGCGTCATCAAGAGCCGCATCCGGCGTCTGCTGCCGCCCATGTGGGCGTTCAGCGCGGTGGTGCTGACGCTGATGTTCGCGGGCGGCTGGAACCCGGCGAAGGAGTCGTCCGACGGCCCCACCTGGGGCGTGATCGAGCTGATCAACTACCTCATCCCGATCGGCGCCCCGCCGTTCCCGTGGCACATCGGCTCCAAGTCCGGGCTGCTGGAGGACACCTGGGCCGTCCAGGCGGCGGGACCGCTGTGGTACCTGCGCGCCTACCTGTGGTTCGTGGTGGCGTCCCCGCTGCTGCTGTGGGCGTTCCGCAAGGCCCCGTGGCCGACGCTGCTCGCGCCGCTCGGCCTGACGGCGATCGTCGGCACCGGCCTGGTGACGATCCCCGGCGAGACCGGCAACGCGGTCACCGACTTCGCGGTCTACGGCGGCTGCTGGGTGCTGGGCTTCGCCCACCACGAGGGCCTGCTGAAGCGGATCCCGCGCTATGTCGCCGTCTCCTGCTCCGCGCTGGTGATGGCCTTCGGCCTGTGGTGGGCCTCGAACCACCTGGGCCCCGACGGCTGGGACCTCAACGACATCCCGCTGGCCCAGGCGACCTGGTCCTTCGGGTTCGTGGTGATCCTCCTCCAGTACTCCCCGTCCTGGGAGACCCTGCCGGGCCGCCTGGCCCGCTGGGACAAGCTGGTCACCCTGTCCAACAACCGGGCGGTCACGATCTACCTGTGGCACAACATGCTGATCATGGCCACGGTCCCGATCCTCGACCTGCTCTACGAGCTGCCCTTCATGCAGGACGACCAGGCGGTGGCCGCGCTCGACTCCACCTACCTCATCTGGATGTTCTGCCTGGTCTGGCCCCTGATCGGCGTGGTCATCGCCACCACCGGCTGGATCGAGGACGTGGCGGCCAAGCGCAAGCCGCGACTGTGGCCGAACGGTTCGAAGCCGACCGGAGCGGGTACCGGGGGCAGACGGCGCCGCTGATCCCGTGACCGGCCCGGGCTCCTCCCCGGGCAGGTCACCCGGCCTCTAGAGTTCGTACGACCGCCACGCACCACCCGAGGAGCAACCGTGACCGACCCGTCGTCCACGTCCGTGCAGCAGGAGATCGCCCGCGAGCTCCAGGTGAGCGAGTCATTCGACGCGGCGCAGGAGATCGAGCGCCGGGTGGCGTTCCTGGCCGAGCGGCTCACCTCGTCGGGGCTGCGCTCGCTGGTGCTCGGCATCAGCGGCGGCGTGGACTCCTCGACGGCCGGCCGGCTGTGCCAGCTGGCGGTGGAGCGGGTCCGCCAGGGCGGCGGCGAGGCCACCTTCTTCGCGATGCGGCTGCCGTACGGCGTCCAGGCGGACGAGGCGGACGCGCAGCGCGCGCTGGAGTTCATCCGGCCCGACCGCGTCCTGACCGTCGATGTGAAGCCCGCCAGCGACGCCGCGCTCGCGGCGGTGGTGGCCGGTGACACCGTGTTCCGCGACGAGAGCCACCAGGACTTCGTGCTCGGCAACATCAAGGCGCGTCAGCGCATGATCGCCCAGTACGCGGTCGCGGGCGCGCACGGCGGCCTGGTCGTCGGCACCGACCACGCGGCCGAGGCGGTCTCCGGCTTCTTCACCAAGTTCGGCGACGGCGCCGCCGACGTCGTCCCGCTCACCGGCCTGACCAAGCGCCGGGTGCGCGCGGTGGCGGCGGAGCTGGGCGCGCCGGACTCGCTGGTGTGGAAGGTCCCGACGGCCGACCTGGAGACCCTCGACCCGGGCAAGCCCGACGAGGACGCGCTCGGTGTCACCTACGACGACATCGACGACTTCCTGGAGGGCAAGCCGGTCGCCGAGCCCGCCTTCGAGGCCATCGTCGCCCGCTACCACCTCACCGAGCACAAGCGTCAGCTGCCCATCGCGCCCTGACCGCCGGTGATCACCCACACCGGCGCCGTCTCCGCGCGCCCTGCCTCGGCGCGGACCCTGGCCTCGGTCATCGGCTGGGTGTCACCGGACGCGCCGCGTCAGCTGCTCCGGGCCGTCGACGACCACCTGCGGCAGGAACACGCCGCCCCGTCCTGACAGGCTCATGTGGAACACTGCCCCGCGTTGCCCAGGTGAACGACGCGGGGAGTGGGTTCGGGTGAGCAAGCGGCAGATACAGAAGATGCTGCGGCTGATGGGCAGTGGTGAGCCCGTTCAGCTCACCAGTGCCATGGCGTCGGTGAAGAAGCTCGCCAAGCTGGCCTTCGTGGCCCAGCAGTTCGGCTACGAGTACGCCGACGTGCGGCAGGGCGGCGCCAACAACAGTTCGCTGGTCATGCTGATCGTGCCGGACCCGTCCCCGCACGCCCGGACCCGGGCCGCGCAGAACTGGGCGCAGTACCCGAACGCCGGGGACGGGGTCTCCCTGCCGCCGTTCGTGCCGGACGCGCTGGAACTGCTGAAGGCCCGGATCAACTTCGACCTCACCGGGAAGAGTGCCGAGAAGCGGATGGCGTTCGGCGCGGTCGGTGTCACCGTGGGCTGCGGGGTCGCCTTCGTGCAGGCCGGCGGTGGTGACGCGCTGGTGTGGTCCGGTCTCCTGTGGGTGTTCCTCATGGGCATCCTCGCCGTCGGCTTCGTCGTCACCCGGCGGCGCAACGCCAAGTTCGCGGCGCGGCTCCAGGCCGCCGGATTCGCGCCGGTCGCCGACGAGAGCGGGCGGGTGCGCTATCTGCCGCCGGGCGGGCAGCTGCCGGGGCACGGGAATCCTTTCGGGCAGCAACAGCAGCAGCCGTACCAGCCCTATCAGCCCGCTTTCCCGCAGCAGCAGCCCTACGCCGCCGCCCCGCCGTCCCATCCCCAGCAGCAGCCGTACGCCCCCTCCCATCCCCAGCAGCAGCCGTACCCGCAGCAGCCGTACCCGCCGCAGGCCACGCCTCAGCAGCAGCCGTACCCGGCGCAGGCCACGCCTCAGCAGCAGCCGTACCCGCCGCAGGCGCAGTCCTCGCAGCAGCCGTACCCGCCGCAGGCGCAGCCCTCGCAGCAGCCGTACCGGCCGCAGGCGCAGCCCTCGCAGCAGCCGTACCGGCCGTACCAGCAGCCCCAGCAGCCGTACCCGCCCCAGCCGCCCCACCCGCAGCAGAACCCCCACTGGCAGCCGCCGGGTCGCTGACGCGGGGAGCGACCTCTCATCCGGCTTCCACCCAGGGTGAGAGCAAAGTTCCTTTCCGGTCACCCACAGCCACAGTCCGGAAACGCGCCCTCCCTACCTTCGGGATCAGCCACTCGTAGCCGATTGGAACCCGAGCCCGGAGCACCGTGGAGGCGTCATGACAGCCCCTAGTACAGCCCCCGCACCCCCGTCCCCCGGCAGGGGCGGCCGCTGGATCCAGCAGTGGGACCCGGAGGACGAGGTCTTCTGGAAGGAGACCGGAGAGAAGGTCGCGCGGCGGAACCTGTTCTTCTCCGTGCTCTCCGAGCACATCGGGTTCTCGGTGTGGACCATGTGGTCGGTGCTGGTCCTGTTCATGGGGCCGGAGTACGGGCTCACACCGGCCGACAAGTTCCTGCTGACCTCGGTGGTGACCCTGGTCGGCGCCGCGGTGCGGGTGCCGTACACCTTCGCTGTCGCGATCTTCGGCGGGCGGAACTGGACGGTCGTCTCGGCGGCCATGCTGCTGATCCCGACCGTCGCCGCGTTCACCGTGATGGAGCCGGGGACCTCCTTCTCCACCTTCCTCCTGGTCGGCTGCCTCGCCGGCGTCGGCGGCGGCAACTTCGCCTCCTCCATGACCAACATCAACGCCTTCTTCCCGCTGCGGAAGAAGGGCTGGGCGCTCGGCCTGAACGCCGGCGGCGGCAACATCGGCGTGCCGGTCATCCAGCTCGTGGCCCTCGCGATCATCGGTGCCAGCGGCGGCCCGCGGGTGCTGCTCGGGATCTACATCCCGCTGATCCTCGTCGCCGCCGTCCTCGCCGCGCTCTTCATGGACAACCTGGAGAACGTCAAGAACGACACCGGCGCCGCCAAGGACGCCGCGCGGGACCCGCACACCTGGATCATGTCGTTCCTCTACATCGGCACGTTCGGCTCCTTCATCGGCTACAGCTTCGCCTTCGGCCAGGTGCTCACCAACCAGTTCGGCCGCACCCCGCTCCAGGCCGCCTACCTGACCTTCATCGGCCCGCTGCTGGGTTCGCTGATCCGGCCGCTGGGCGGCTGGCTCGCCGACCGCTACGGCGGGGCGCGCATCAGCCTCTACAACTACGTCGGCATGGGCGTCGCGACCGCCGTCCTGGTCTACGCGAGCATGCAGAAGTCGCTGGCGCTGTTCGCGTCGGTCTTCGTGGTGCTGTTCGTGCTCAGCGGGCTCGGCAACGGCTCGACGTTCAAGATGATCCCCGGCATCTTCCACAACAAGGCGCTCGCCAAGGGCCTCGTGGGCGAGGAGGCGGCGGCCTACGGGCGGCGGCTGTCCGGCGCCTCGATGGGCCTGATCGGCGCGGTCGGCGCGCTCGGCGGTGTCGGGATCAACATGGCCTTCCGGCAGTCGTTCATGTCCTACGGCTCCGGTACCGGCGCCTTCGTCGCCTTCCTGGTCTGGTACGCCCTGTGCTTCCTGGTCACCTGGGCCGTATACCTTCGGCGCCGCCCGGCCGCGCAGGCCCCGGCCGCCGAGTCGACCACGGAGACGAAGCAGCAGCTCAGCTACGCCGAGGTGTGACGTAACACCGACGACATGAAGCGGAACCGAGCCTGTCACGCGGCGTTGACAGGCTCGGTCGGCATGTAGGTGCAACGACTCCAGCCCGGGACGAGAGTTATGTACGAGGAACAGCAGCGACCGGACAACGGGACCGAGCAGCAGGCGCAGCACGGGCCGCTGGCCGGTTTCACCGTGGGTGTGACGGCCGCCCGCCGGGCCGATGAACTCGGCGCCCTGCTCCAGCGGCGCGGAGCCGCGGTCCTGCACGCCCCGGCCCTGCGGATCGTGCCGCTCGCCGACGACAGCGAACTGCTGGCGGCGACCAAGGAACTGCTCGACCGGGTGCCGGACGTGGTGGTGGCCACCACCGCCATCGGCTTCCGCGGCTGGATAGAGGCCGCCGACGGCTGGGGGCTCGGCGAGCCGCTGCTGGAGCGGCTGCGCGGTGTGGAGCTGCTGGCCCGCGGGCCGAAGGTGAAGGGCGCGATCCGGGCCGCCGGGCTGACCGAGGAGTGGTCGCCGTCCTCGGAGTCCATGGCCGAGGTGCTGGACCGGCTCCTGGAGGAGGGCGTCGAGGGCCGCCGGATCGCCGTACAGCTGCACGGTGAGCCGCTGCCCGGGTTCGTGGAGTCGCTGCGCGCCGGCGGGGCCGAGGTGGTGGGGGTGCCGGTGTACCGGTGGATGCCGCCGGAGGACCTGTCACCCGTCGACCGGCTGCTGGACGCGGCCGTCTCCCGGGGCGTGGACGCGGTCACCTTCACCAGCGCGCCGGCCGCCCAGTCCCTGCTGAACCGCGCGGAGGAGCGCGGGCTGCTGCCCGAACTCCTCGCCGCCCTCAGCCACGACGTCGTGCCGGCCTGTGTCGGACCGGTCACCGCGCTGCCCCTCCAGGCGCACGGGATCGACACCGTGCAGCCCGAACGCTTCCGGCTCGGCCCGCTCGTCCAGCTGCTCTGCCAGGAACTGCCGGGACGGGCACGGTCGTTGCCGATCGCCGGGCACCGGGTGGAGATCCGCGGGCACGCGGTGCTGGTCGACGGCGCGCTGCGGCCGGTGCCGCCCGCCGGGATGTCCCTGCTGCGGGCGCTGTCGCGGCGGCCGGGCTGGGTGGTGGCCCGCGCCGAACTGCTGCGGGCGCTGCCGGGCGCGGGGCGCGACGAGCACGCCGTGGAGACGGCGATGGCCCGGCTGCGGACGGCCCTCGGGGCGCCGAAGCTGATCCAGACCGTCGTCAAACGCGGCTACCGGCTCGCGCTGGACCCGGCGGCGGACGCCAAGTACGCCGACGCCTGACCGATCGGCAGGTCCGCTCGAGGCGACCGCTTCCAGGGGTTCCGGCCGGGAGGCCGGGCGGGCACTGTAGGAGGGAACTCCTCACCCGGACTCCCACCTCACCCAGGTGACCCCTAGGCGGTGACAGGCGCATGGCACTGGGTACGGCCACGGACGCCCGCGAGCTGCGGTTCGACGCCGGACGGCACGGTCTGGACCTGCTGGCGACCACGCACCCGGGCGAACGGCTCGACCGCGTCGAGGTGTTGTGCGCCTGGATCACGGGCTCCGGACTGGTGCCGCCGGGCACTCCGCTCGGCCACGCCGATCCCTCCTGGCTGTTCGGCTTCCGCGAACTGCGCGCCTGCACGGACGCCTTGGTGCGCGGCGCGCTGCGGCCCGCCGCGCCCGGCGCGGCGTACGACCGCGCGCTCGCCCGCGTCAACGAGTTCGCCCGCGCAGCGCCCCCGGTGCCGTGCGCGGTGCGGGTCGAGGACGGCACGCTCCTGCGGCGGCTGGACCGGCCGCCGGACTGCCCCGCGCTGCTCGCCGCGGTGGCCCGGGACGTGGTGGACCTGCTCACCGACCCGGTGGCGCGGGCGGGCCTGCGGCAGTGCGCGGGCGTCGACTGTCCGATCGTGTACCTCGACAACTCCCGCGGACGGCGCAGGCGCTGGTGCTCCAGCGAGGTGTGCGGAAACCGGGAGCGGGTGGCGCGGCACCGGCGCCGGGCGGCCCTCACCGGAGCCCCGCTCCCGAAGTGATGTCGGTTACACCGCCGTTGGACCGCCCTCGGCACCGGTGGGGAAAATGTGAAGGCGCTGCGGGGGGTATGTGACTTCATGTCCGCCTCGTGACGCCACTTCGCAGAAATCTGTCTCCCGTCTTTGAACACCCGGCGCCCCGCGTGCGTACCCGTCCCTGAGCGACCGGCTGGGGGAACCCCCGGACATCGGAGGTGGGCGTGCGCAAGGATTCCGTCGTGGCCAAGGAACGTGGAACGAGGGCCCGACATCGCATGTCCGCACAGCCCTCGGAACCGGACGAGGAGTTGATGCGCGCGCTGTACCGCGAGCACGCCGGACCCCTGCTCGCCTATGTGCTGCGCCTGGTCGCCGGAGACCGGCAGCGCGCCGAGGACGTGGTGCAGGAAACGCTCATCCGTGCCTGGAAGAACGCCGGTCAGCTCAACCGAGCGACCGGTTCGGTACGCCCCTGGCTGGTGACGGTCGCCCGGCGCATCGTCATCGACGGCCACCGCAGCCGGCAGGCCCGGCCGCAGGAGGTCGACCCGTCGCCGCTGGAGGTCATCCCCGCGGAGGACGAGATCGACAAGGCGCTGTGGCTGATGACGCTGTCGGACGCGCTCGACGACCTGACCCCGGCCCACCGGGAGGTGCTCGTCGAGACGTACTTCAAGGGGCGTACCGTCAATGAGGCGGCGGCAACACTGGGGATACCGAGTGGCACGGTGCGCTCCCGGGTGTTCTACGCCCTGCGGTCGATGAAGCTGGCACTGGAGGAGCGGGGGGTGACGGCGTGATGAGTGGGTACGGGGGATACGGCGCGGGGGGTCCGGGTATGTCTGGCCCCATGCAGGGATCTCAGGGGCCAGAGGGACCCACGGGCCCGAACGAACACGAGACCGTCGGCGCCTACGCCCTCGGGATTCTCGACGACGCCGAAGCAACCGCTTTCGAAGCCCATCTCGCCGGCTGCGAGTGGTGCGCCGAGCAGCTGGACGAGCTGGCCGGGATGGAGCCGATGCTGGCCGCGCTCGCCGACCTGCCCGGTGCCGGGACGCCCGCGATCGGCGAGTCGCTGTCCGCCCGGCCCAGTCCGCGGCTGGCGGAGCGGCTGGTCGACGAGGTCGCCGAGCGCCGCGCGCAGAAGCGCCGGCGCGGTTTCTACATGGTGGCGGCCGCGGCCGCGCTGATCGTCGGCGGACCGTTCGTCGCCGTGGCGACCAGCAGCGGCGGCGACGACGGCGGCCCGAAGGTCTCCGCGCACGCCACCAGCCCCGCCAAGACGTCCTTCGACGGCATCGACGACAAGGTCTCCGCCACCGACCCCGGCACCCAGGTCAGCGCGACCGTGGCGCTGGAGAAGAAGGCCTGGGGCACCCACGCCGTGCTGGAGCTGAAGAACGTCAAGGGCCCGCAGAAGTGCTCCCTGATCGCCGTCGGCACCAACGGCGAACGCGAGACGGTCACCTCCTGGTCCGTCCCGGACTGGGGCTACGGCATTCCGGGCGCCACCACCGAACAGGCCAAGCAGCCGCTGTACGTCCACGGCGGCGCCGCGTTCACCCCGGACGAGATCGACCACTTCGAGGTCATGACCTTCGACGGCAAGCGTCTGGTGGAGGTGGACGCGTAGCCTTCCCGGGTCCCCTTCGCGTACGGTGGACGGCTGCCCAGCACGTCAGAAGGGGGCCCGGTGGCCGCACAGGCTCAGCAGGATTCCGCGGTCGACCCGGTTCACGACACCGGTCACGACTCCGTCCGCGATCGTGAGATCGACGTCGAACAGGTACACCTGGACAAGGTGTACCGCCGCCTCGAGGAGAAGATCCACGAGGCGGAGTTCCTCATGCGCGACGCGGCCCAGCGCGGCCAGGTCGGCACGCCCGGCGCGCTCGCCGAGCGGGACGCCCAGGTCTTCCGCGCGGGTGTCCATCTCAACCGACTGAACAACGAGTTCGAGGACTTCCTCTTCGGCCGGATCGACCTGCTGCTCGGCAAGGACGGCAAGAAGGGCCCCGACGGCGCGTACACCGCCGTGGAGCCGGCGGAAGGGGCGGTCCGCGAGGACGGCACCGCCGACATCGCCGAGACCCTGCACATCGGCCGTATCGGCGTCCTCGACCAGGACTACGCCCCGCTGGTCATCGACTGGCGGGCGCCCGCCGCCGCCCCGTTCTACCGCTCCACGCCGGTGGACCCGGGCCGGGTGGTGCGCCGCCGGGTGATCCGCTCCAAGGGCCGCCGGGTCCTCGGCGTCGAGGACGACCTGATGCGTCCGCGGCTCAAGGCCTTCCTCGACGGCCGCGAGCTGTCCGTGATCGGCGACGGCGCCCTGATGGCCGCCCTCGGCCGGGCCCGCAGCCACACCATGCGGGACATCGTCGCCTCCATCCAGGCCGAGCAGGACCTGGTGATCCGCGCCCCCGCCGCCTCGGTGACCTACGTGGAGGGCGGCCCGGGCACCGGGAAGACCGCCGTCGCGCTGCACCGCGCGGCCTATCTGCTCTACCAGGACCGGCGCCGGTACGCGGGCGGCATCCTGATCGTCTCGCCGACCCCGCTGCTGGTGGCGTACACCGAGGGAGTGCTGCCCTCGCTCGGCGAGGAGGGCCAGGTCGCCATCCGTGCGATCGGCTCGCTGGTCGACGGCGCCGAGGCCACGCTGTACGACTCCCCGGCCGTGGCCCGCGCCAAGGGCTCGTACCGGATGCTCAAGGTGCTGCGGAAGGCCGCGCGCGGAGCGCTGGAGCTGAACGATTCGCCTCGGCTGCTGCGGGTGGTCGCCTTCGGCCGCCGGCTGGAGCTGGAGGCCGAGGAGCTGGAGCGGATCCGGCACATCGCGCTCGGCGGCACCGCCCCGGTGAACCTGCTGCGTCCGCGCGCCCGCAAGCTGCTGCTGGACGCCCTGTGGGAGAAGTCCGGCGGCGCGACCCGGCACAGCGACCCCGAGCTCGCCGCCGAGCTGCGCTCCTCCTTCGACGAGGACGTGACCTCGGAGGACCCGTTCATCGCGTTCCTGAACGCCTGGTGGCCGGAGCTGACCCCGCACAGCGTGCTGCGGGCCATGGCCGACGAGAAGCGGCTGGGCCGCTGGGCCCGGCGGGTGCTCAACCCCGGCGAGGTGCGCAAGGTCTCCCGCTCGCTGAAGCGGGACGGGCACTCCGTGCACGACATCGCGATGCTCGACGAGCTCCAGGCGATCCTGGGTGCCCCGGCCCGGCCGCGCCCCAAGCGCGAGCTGGACCCGCTGGACCAGCTCACCGGCCTGGAGGAGCTGATGCCGGTGCGCGAGGAGACGCAGCGCGAGCGCGCCGAACGGCTGGCCCAGGAGCGCGTCGAGTACGCCCACGTCATCGTCGACGAGGCCCAGGACCTCACCCCGATGCAGTGGCGCATGATCGGCCGTCGCGGCCGGCACGCCACCTGGACGATCGTCGGCGACCCGGCCCAGTCGTCCTGGTCCGACCCCGACGAGGCCGCCCAGGCCCGCGACGAGGCCCTGGGCAGCCGTCCGCGCCGCCGCTTCCAGCTCACCGTGAACTACCGCAACCCGGCCGAGATCGCCGAGCTGGCCGCGAAGGTGCTGGCGCTGGCGATGCCGGGGTCGCAGTCGCCGTCGGCGGTGCGCTCGACGGGCGTGCAGCCCCGCTTCGCGGTGGTCCGGGAGTCGCTGGGCGCGACCGTCCGGGAGGAGGCCGCCCAGCTGCTCGACCGGGTCGACGGCACGGTCGGCGTCGTCGTGGCCATGAACCGGCGCGAGGAGGCGCGGCGCTGGCTGGCCGGCCTCGGCGAACGGGTGGTGGCCCTGGGCAGCCTGGAGGCGAAGGGCCTGGAGTACGACGCGACGGTCGTGGTCTCCCCGGCCGAGATCGCCGACGAGAGCCCGGCCGGACTGCGGGTGCTGTACGTCGCCCTGACCCGGGCGACCCAGCAGCTGACGGTGGTCTCCGGCGAGCGGGACGAGCCGGACGCGGCCGGGGTTCCGGACCTGCTGCGGGACTGACCGCGGGGATCTTTTTCCGGGAGAGGAATGGTCGTCCGGGATCGTTTGTTAGCCTGGGTGTGGCACCGGCTCGATCCAAGCCCCCGGGCCCAACCTTCGTCGCTACGAGCGACCACTTGCCGCGAGGCGAGCATGGCGGGTCGGTGTCATGAACGTGAGGGAGACCCACGTCACTCCGTGTGACGTGGGTCTCTTTCTTTGCCCGGACACTTCTCGTATGGTGGAAGTGATTTTCCGAAAGGCGGTCCCCGCGTCGCCCCGAAGTGGCCGGAGCGCGAACAAAACGTTCGCAATCCAGGGCGGCTACCACGTACTCGGTGGTAGGTGCGACGATCGGACGGCACAACTTCGCGACACGGTGAAAGCAGAGGAAGTCGGCATGGCAACGGCGCCCAGCGTCTCCTACTCGATGACCATCCGGCTGGAGGTGCCCGCGAGCGGAACCGCCGTCTCGCAGCTCACCACCGCCGTGGAGTCCTCCGGAGGCTCGGTGACCGGCCTCGACGTCACCGCGTCCGGCCACGAGAAGCTCCGTATCGACGTCACCATCGCGGCCACGTCGACCGCGCACGCCGACCAGATCGTGGAGCAGCTGCGCGGCATCGAGGGCGTCACGCTGGGCAAGGTCTCGGACCGTACCTTCCTGATGCACCTCGGCGGCAAGATCGAGATGGCGTCGAAGCACCCCATCCGCAACCGTGACGACCTCTCCATGGTCTACACGCCCGGTGTGGCCCGCGTCTGCATGGCCATCGCCGAGAACCCCGAGGACGCCCGCCGCCTCACCATCAAGCGCAACTCCGTTGCGGTCGTGACGGACGGCTCGGCCGTGCTCGGCCTCGGCAACATCGGCCCCAAGGCCGCGCTGCCCGTGATGGAGGGCAAGGCGGCCCTGTTCAAGCGGTTCGCCGGCATCGACGCCTGGCCGATCTGCCTGGACACCCAGGACACCGACGCGATCGTCGAGATCGTCAAGGCGATCGCTCCCGGCTTCGCGGGCATCAACCTGGAGGACATCTCCGCGCCCCGCTGCTTCGAGATCGAGGCCCGGCTGCGCGAGGCCCTGGACATCCCCGTCTTCCACGACGACCAGCACGGCACCGCGATCGTCGTGCTCGCCGCCCTCACCAACGCGCTGCGCGTGGTGAACAAGGGAGTCGGCGACGTCCGCGTCGTCATGTCCGGCGCCGGCGCGGCCGGTACGGCCATCCTCAAGCTGCTGATCGCCGCCGGCGTCAAGCACGCCGTCGTCGCCGACATCCACGGCGTGGTGCACGCCGGCCGCGAGGACCTGGTCGACGCCGCCCCCGACTCCGCGCTGCGCTGGATCGCCGACAACACCAACCCCGAGGGCATCACCGGCACCCTGAAGGAGGCGGTGCGCGGCGCCGACGTCTTCATCGGCGTCTCCGCCCCCAACGTCCTCGACGGCGACGACGTGGCCGCCATGGCCGACGACGCGATCGTGTTCGCGCTCGCGAACCCCGACCCCGAGGTCGACCCGGCAATCGCCCGCCAGACGGCCGCAGTTGTGGCCACCGGCCGCTCCGACTTCCCGAACCAGATCAACAACGTGCTGGTCTTCCCGGGCGTCTTCCGCGGTCTGCTGGACGCCCAGTCCCGCACCGTGAACACCGAGATGATGCTCGCGGCCGCGAAGGCCCTCGCGGACGTCGTCACCGAGGACGAGCTCAACCCGAACTACATCGTGCCCAGCGTCTTCAACGACAAGGTCGCGGGTGCCGTCGCCGGTGCGGTGCGCGAGGCCGCGAAGGCGGCCGGCGCCACCGTCTGACCCCCTGGCCGGGCTGTGCCGCGGCTGTGAGGATCGCCACGATGCGCCGTCACCACGGCGCGTCGCGGAACCGCACGGCCCCGGCAGCCCTCTAGGGTGAGCGGGCCGTCGGCCGCCCTCCGGGTGGACGGCCGGTCAGTGGCGCTCATCGTGTGACTCCCAAGGGTGTTCTCACGACTCCAACGGGTGCCGGATTGGCTTTCCCGCCGCAGGTAGGGGCAGGATGCGTCCCTGGGCGCGAGCGTCTGACGACGGACCCGGGTCCGGGACCCGTCCGAGGGCCCTGGCAGCATCGGCTTCGCTGTGCCCGATATGCGGCTCCGCCGCGTGGCACGCCCCAACAGCAAGAAGAACACGGGAGTAACAACATGAACCGCAGTGAGCTGGTGGCCGCGCTGGCCGACCGCGCCGAGGTGACCCGCAAGGACGCCGACGCCGTCCTGGCCGCGTTCGCCGACGTCGTCGGCGACATCGTCTCCAAGGGCGACGAGAAGGTCACCATCCCCGGCTTCCTGACCTTCGAGCGCACCCACCGTGCCGCTCGCACCGCGCGCAACCCGCAGACCGGCGAGCCGATCCAGATCCCGGCCGGCTACAGCGTGAAGGTCTCCGCGGGCTCCAAGCTCAAGGAAGCCGCGAAGGGCAAGTAAGCCCCCCCGCGCCCCGTCAGGGGCGTCGCGACAAACGCCGATGGGGCGGTCACCCGGACTCCGGGTGACCGCCCCATCGGCGTACGCGTGACCGGGAGGGTCAGCCGAGCGGCTTGCCCGGCAGCTCGACCTTGGCGCCGAGCTCCATGAGCTTCTCCATGAAGTTCTCGTAGCCCCGGTTGATCAGCTCGATGCCGTGCACCCGCGACGTGCCCTGCGCCGCCAGCGCCGCGATGAGGTACGAGAAGCCGCCCCGCAGGTCCGGGATGACCAGGTCGGCGCCCTGCAGCCGGGTCGGGCCGGAGACGACCGCGGAGTGCAGGAAGTTGCGCTGGCCGAAGCGGCAGTCCGAGCCGCCCAGGCACTCGCGGTACAGCTGGATGTGCGCGCCCATCTGGTTCAGCGCGGAGGTGAAGCCGAGGCGGGACTCGTAGACCGTCTCGTGGATGATCGACAGGCCCGTGGCCTGGGTCAGGGCGACCACCAGCGGCTGCTGCCAGTCGGTCTGGAAGCCGGGGTGCACGTCCGTCTCCAGGGCGATGGACTTCAGCTGCCCGCCCGGGTGCCAGAAGCGGATGCCCTCGTCGTCGATCTCGAAGGCGCCGCCCACCTTGCGGTAGGTGTTCAGGAACGTCATCATCGAGCGCTGCTGGGCGCCGCGGACGTAGATGTTCCCCTCGGTCGCCAGCGCGGCGGACGCCCAGGAGGCGGCCTCCAGGCGGTCCGGGAGCGCGCGGTGGGTGTAGCCGCCCAGCTTGTCCACACCGGTGATGCGGATCGTGCGGTCGGTGTCCATCGCGATGATGGCGCCCATCTTCTGAAGGACGCAGATCAGGTCCTCGATCTCCGGCTCGACGGCCGCGTTCGAGAGCTCGGTGACACCCTCCGCGAGGACCGCCGTCAGCAGCACCTGCTCGGTGGCGCCGACGGACGGGTACGGCAGCCGGATCTTGGTGCCGCGCAGCCGCTGCGGGGCCTCCAGGTACTGGCCGTCCGCCCGCTTCTCGATCGTCGCGCCGAACTGCCGCAGCACGTCGAAGTGGAAGTCGATGGGCCGGCCGCCGATGTCGCAGCCGCCGAGGCCCGGGATGAAGGCGTGGCCGAGACGGTGCAGCAGCGGGCCGCAGAACAGGATCGGGATGCGGCTGGAACCCGCGTGGGCATCGATGTCGGCCACGTTGGCGCTCTCGACGTGCGTCGGGTCGAGCAGCAGCTCGCCCGGCTCCTCGCCCGGACGGACCGTCACCCCGTGCAGCTGGAGCAGCCCGCGGACGACCCGCACGTCGCGGATGTCCGGCACGTTGCGCAGCCGGCTCGGAGCGCTGCCCAGCAGCGCGGCCACCATGGCCTTGGGCACGAGGTTCTTCGCGCCGCGGACACGGATCTCGCCCTCCAGCGGGGTTCCGCCGTGGACAAGCAGGACATCGTCGTTGACGGTCATGAATCTCGCGTTCCGTTGGAATGGGGGGCAGGGCCGGAGAGACAGAGTAATCGCCGTGCACCCCCCTCCAGTAAGCCCGAGTGCCACCCAGCCACGTCATAGCTGTGTCACAACACGAACCGTTCCCTATCGGGCACATGGGGTCACGGTCGCGCCGGTGCGCGCGGGGTGCGCCGGTGCGCCCCGGCCGGCGGTCACCCCGGCATCCGGATTGCCTCCCCACGCCGGGGGAAGATGCGGGATCATGTCTGGCATGACCGAGGTGTCCTCGCTCACGGGGCGGCTGCTCGTGGCAACGCCCGCCCTGGCGGACCCGAACTTCGACCGTGCGGTGGTGCTCCTTCTCGACCACGACGAGGAGGGCTCCCTCGGTGTCGTCCTCAACCGTCCGACGCCGGTGGGCGTGGGCGACATCCTGGAGGACTGGGCGGACCTGGCCGGTGAGCCCGGCGTAGTTTTCCAGGGCGGCCCGGTGTCACTGGACTCGGCCCTCGGGGTCGCCGTCGTCCCCGGCGGAGCGTCCGGCGAGGCCGCGCCGCTGGGCTGGCGCCGGGTGCACGGGGCGATCGGTCTGGTCGACCTGGAGGCACCGCCACAACTGCTGGCCTCCGCCCTCGGCTCGCTGCGCATCTTCGCCGGGTACGCCGGCTGGGGACCCGGCCAGCTGGAGGACGAGCTGGTCGACGGCGCCTGGTACGTCGTCGAGTCCGAACCCGGGGACGTCTCGTCCCCGGCCCCCGAGCGGCTGTGGCGCGAGGTGCTGCGCCGCCAGCGCAACGAGCTGGCGATGGTGGCGACGTATCCGGACGACCCTTCGCTCAACTGATCCGTGCGCCCTTCAGTACGCTTGGGTCCTATGAGCACTCTCGAGCCCGAGCGCGGGACTGGTACGGGGACCCTCGTCGAACCGACGCCGCAGGTGTCCCACGGCGACGGCGATCACGAGCGCTTCGCCCACTACGTCCAGAAGGACAAGATCATGGCGAGCGCCCTCGACGGCACGCCCGTCGTGGCGCTGTGCGGCAAGGTCTGGGTGCCGGGCCGTGACCCGAAGAAGTACCCCGTGTGTCCCATGTGCAAGGAGATCTACGAATCCATGGGTGCCGGCGGCGACGACAAGGGCAAGGGCGACAAGTAGTCCGAGCGGTCGAGCGGTCCCGGAAGCGGTTCGAACTCCGCGAGGCCTCCGAGTGCGCTGTGGCGCGCCCGGGGGCCTTTCGTGTGGCATGAACGAAGTGGTTCAGACCTCTTGTCGTCCTGTTCCCGGACTCCCTAACCTTCAGGGTGTTGTGCACAACGAAACGCGCATTGCGTATGTTGCAACGCCTGCCTGGAGCGGGGCGGTGAAGGGCTGACATGACCGATCTGATTCCGGCGCCCCGCAGTGTCGTCGCCGGCTCCGGCGAGCTGCGGCTGACGGCGCACTCGCGGTTCTACGCCGACCCCGCGACCGAACGGGTCGGCCACTGGCTCCAGTCCGTCCTCCGGCAGGCCACCGGCCTGCCGCTGTGCGAGGGGCGGGAGCCGGCCGAGGCCGAGGGCGGCATCGGCCTCCGTGTCGACCCCGCCCTGGGCCCCGAGGAGTACCGCCTCGTCAGCGACCGAGGCGGCGTCCTCGTCGAGGGCGGCGGCCCGGCCGGTGTCTTCTGGGGAGCCCAGACGCTGCGGCAGCTCCTCGGTCCCGACGCCTACCGCAGGGCCCCGCTCGACCGCGACCGCGCCTGGGTCGTGCCGCACGTCACCGTCGAGGACGGCCCGCGCTTCCGCTGGCGCGGCCTCATGCTGGACGTCGCCCGGCACTTCATGCCGAAGGAAGGCGTCCTGCGCTACCTGGACCTCATGGCGGCGCACAAACTGAACGTCCTGCACTTCCACCTGACGGACGATCAGGGCTGGCGGATCGAGATCCTGAAGTACCCGCGGCTGACCGAGGTCGGCTCCTGGCGGGCGCGGACGAGATTCGGTCACCGGGCCTCGCCGCTGTGGGACGAGAGGCCGCACGGCGGCTACTACACCCAGGACGACATCCGTGAGATCGTCGCCTACGCCGCCGAACGGCACATCACCGTCGTCCCGGAGATCGACGTACCCGGCCACTCGCAGGCCGCCATCGCCGCGTATCCGGAACTCGGGAACACCGACGTCGTCGACACCACCGCCCTCATGGTCTGGGACGACTGGGGCATCTCCGCCAACGTGCTCGCCCCCACCGACCACACCCTGCGCTTCTACGAAGACGTCTTCGAGGAGGTGCTGGAGCTGTTCCCCTCGGAGTTCGTCCATGTCGGCGGTGACGAGTGCCTCAAGGAGCAGTGGAAGCACTCGCCCGCGGCGCAGGCGCGCATCGCGGAACTCGGGCTGTCCGGCGAGGACGCCCTCCAGTCGTGGTTCATCGGCCACTTCGACCGGTGGCTGACCGCGCGCGGGCGCCGGCTCATCGGCTGGGACGAGATCCTGGAGGGCGGCCTCGCGCCGGGTGCGGCGGTGTCGTCCTGGCGCGGCTACGCGGGCGGGGTGACGGCCGCCCGCGCGGGCCACGACGTGGTCATGTGCCCCGAGCAGCAGGTCTACCTCGACCACCGGCAGGACGCCGGCGCGGACGAGCCGGTCCCCATCGGCTACGTCCGCACTCTGGAGGACGTCTTCCGGTTCGAGCCGGTGGCGCCGGAGTTGACGCCCGAGCAGGCCCGGCACGTGCTGGGTACGCAGGCCAACGTGTGGACCGAGGTGATGGAGGACCAGGCGCGCGTGGACTACCAGGTCTTCCCGAGGCTCGCCGCCTTCGCCGAGGTCGCCTGGAGCGCCCTGCCCGCCCCGGACCGGCGGGACTTCGCCGGCTTCGAGCGGCGGATGGACACGCACCGCCGGCGGCTCGACGTCCTGGGGGTGGCGTACCGCCCGCCCACCGGACCGCGGCCGTGGCAGCGGCGGCCGGGAGTGCTCGGGCGGCCGATCGACGGCCCGCCGCCCGCGCGGTGAGCGACGGCTCGGGCCCGAGGAACCGCCCGTAGTTCACCGGAGAGTGGCAATCCCGGCGAAGCGGTGATGTGCGGCCAAAACGGACCATCTCCCCGATGAGGTGGGCGAATGCCTCCTAGCGGACCCCCGCGTTCGTGCCCCGCGAAGATGTGCCAGAGTTGCCACGTCCACCCTGTCAGCACGTACCGTACGGCAGCACAGGCGGGACCAGGTGGGGCAGCGGGAAGGGGCAGCCGGTTTGACCACGCACGCACCGCAGGCGGCGCAGGCCGTCACCCTGCCCGCCACATTGGACGAGGCCGTGGCGGCGCTCACCGCGATGCCTGCCGCGGTACCGGTGGCGGGCGGCACCGATCTCATGACCGCCGTCAACTCGGGTCAGCTCAGGCCCGCCGGACTGGTGGGCCTCGGCCGGATCAGCGAGATCCGCGGCTGGCAGTACCAGGACGGCCACGCCCTGCTCGGCGCGGGCCTCACCCACGCCCGCATGGGCCGCCCCGACTTCGCCGCGCTCATCCCCGCGCTCGCCGCGTCGGCGCGCGCCGCCGGCCCGCCGCACATCCGCAACGCCGGCACCCTCGGCGGCAACATCGTCACCGCGGCCCCCACCGGCGACGCGCTGCCGGTGCTGGCCGCCCTGGAGGCGACGCTGATCATCGCGGGCCCGGGCGGCGCCCGCCGCGAGATGCCGGTGTCGCACCTGCTGGCCGGCATGGAGATGCTGCGCGGCGGCGAACTCATCGGCTTCGTGCGGGTGCCGCTGCTGCACGCCCCGCAGGTGTTCCTGAAGGCCACCGGCCGCACCGGTCCCGGACGCGCCGTCGCCTCCGTCGCCCTGGTCCTCGACCCCGCGCGGCGCGGCGTCCGGTGCGCCGTGGGCGCCATAGCGCCGATGCCGCTGCGGCCCCTGGAGGCCGAGCAGTGGGTCGCCCAGCTCATCGACTGGGACAACGACCGCGCGATCGTCCCGGAGGCGCTGCACGCCTTCGGCGAGTACGTCGCCGCGGCCTGCATCCCGGACCCGGTCCCGGCCGAGGACGGCTCGGTGGCCGCGCTTCCGCCCGCCGTACTGCACCTGCGGCGCACCGTCGCCGCACTGGCCCGACGAGCACTGGGGAGGGCGCTGTCGTGACCGACGACCAGCACGGAGAGGGCACGCCCCAGGGCGCGGGCCGCTGGGACCCGCTGCCCCAGGGCGACTACGACGACGGCGCCACCGCCTTCGTGAAACTCCCCGAGGGCGGCATCGACGCCCTCCTGGCCTCCTCCGACAGTCCGCTCGCCGCGCCCGGCCACGGCTACGTGCCCCCGCCCATCACGGTCACCCCGGCCACCACCGCGGGCACCGACCCGGCGGCCACCGGCAGCTGGGCGATGCCCGCCGACGGCGTGCGGTGGCCCGACCCGAACGCGGTGCCGCGGCAGGACACCGGGCACGACCGGTTCACGTACGACCCCGGCTCGACCGGACAGTGGGCGTTCGAGGAGACCGCCGAGGCGCCGCCGGCCCCCGGCCACGACGTCACCGGCCAGTGGTCGATCCCCGTCGCGGGCGGTGACCTCCCCGACGAGTCCGGCGAGTTCACCACGTCCGCGCTGGTCGAGCAGTGGGGTGCCACCCCGCCCGCGACCCTGCCCGGCGGCGCGGCCGCGCCCTGGGCGACGGAGGGCGCCGGACAGGCCTGGGGGCAGCAGGCGACCGCCGAGGACGGCACCGCCGCGGCGAGCACGGCGCCGGAGATCGGCGTGCCCGCCTACCGGGAGCGCCCGACCGCGCCCGCCTCCTCGCCCGGACAGCCGGCCGGGGAGGGCGCCGAGGGCACCGTGGAGGCCGTGGAAGGCGCCTTCGAGGCCGCCGAGGCCGTGGCGGGCACCGAGGGGCCGGGACAGGTCCCGACGGCCGCCGAGAGCCACCCGGAAGGCCTCACCGACGACTCCGGCGAGCCCCACCGGCCCGCGGTCGCCGGGCCGGTGGGCGAACCCGCGCCGCAGACCGACCCCACGGCCGCCGAGGCCGTCCCCGACGCACCCGGGACCACCGAGGCCACCGGGACCACCGGGGACACCGCGACCACGGGGGACACCGAGGAGCCGCCTCCCGGCCCCGCTCTTCCGGGTGAAGAGCACCCCCTCGCCTCCTACGTCCTGCGCGTCAACGGCAGCGACCGCCCGGTCACCGACGCGTGGATCGGCGAGTCGCTGCTGTACGTGCTGCGCGAACGCCTCGGCCTCGCCGGCGCCAAGGACGGCTGCTCGCAGGGCGAGTGCGGGGCCTGCAACGTCCAGGTCGACGGACGGCTCGTCGCCTCCTGCCTGGTGCCCGCCGTGACCGCCGCCGGCAGCGAGGTCCGCACCGTCGAGGGCCTGGCCGTCGACGGGCAGCCCTCCGACGTGCAGCGCGCGCTCGCCCGGTGCGGCGCGGTGCAGTGCGGCTTCTGCGTGCCCGGCATGGCGATGACCGTGCACGACCTGCTGGAGGGCAATCCGGCCCCCACCGAGCTGGAGACCCGGCAGGCGCTGTGCGGCAACCTGTGCCGCTGCTCCGGCTACCGGGCCGTGGTCGAGGCCGTCCAGGAGGTCGTCGCCGAACGCGACGCGCACCTGGCGCCCGACCCGGCCGGACACGACACCGACGAGGCCCGCATCCCGCACCAGGCGGGGCCGGGCGCCGGAGGCGTCAACCCGTCGGCGTTCGCACCACGTGACCCCTCGTACGGACAGGGACAGGACGGAGGCCAGGCGTGAGCAACGAAGCCGCCACCGCGACCACCGCGACCGCGGCCCCAGCCGCGGAGGCCGGCCCCGGCCCGGAGCCGATCCCGCACGGCCTCGGCTCCTCGCTGCCCGCCGCCGACGCCCGCGCCAAGACGGAGGGCACCTTCCCCTACGCGGCCGACCTGTGGGCCGAGGGACTGCTGTGGGCGGCCGTGCTGCGCGCGCCGCACGCCCACGCGCGGATCGCCTCCATCGACACCACGCACGCCCGCGCGATGCCGGGCGTGCGGGCCGTCGTCACCCACGAGGACGTCCCCGGCAGCCCGCTGCACGGCCGCGGCACGGCCGACCGGCCGGTCTTCGCCTCCGAGGTGGTCCGCCACCACGGCGAGCCCATCGCCGCCGTCGCCGCCGACCACCCGGACACCGCGCGGATGGCCGCCGCGGCCGTCATCGTCGAGTACGAGGTGCTCGAGCCGGTGACCGACCCCGAGCAGGCCTTCGAGGCCGAGCCGCTGCATCCCGACGGCAACCTGATCCGGCACATCCCGCTGCGCCACGGCGACCCCGAGGCGGCCGGCGAGATCGTCGTCGAGGGCCTGTACCGCATCGGCCGCCAGGACCCGGCCCCCATCGGCGCCGAGGCCGGGCTCGCCGTGCCCCGCCCGGACGGCGGCGTGGAGCTGTACGTGGCCTCCACCGACCCGCACACCGACCGCGACACCGCCGCCGCCGCCTTCGGGCTGGAGCCCGAGCGGGTCAAGGTCGTCGTCACCGGAGTGCCCGGCGCCACCGCCGACCGCGAGGACCAGGGCTTCCAGCTGCCGCTCGGCCTGCTGGCGCTGAAGACCGGCTGCCCGGTGAAGCTGACGGCCACGCGCGAGGAGTCCTTCCTGGGCCACGCCCACCGCCACCCCACCCTGCTGCGCTACCGCCACCACGCGGACGCCGAGGGCCGGCTGGTCAAGGTCGAGGCGCAGATCCTGCTGGACGCGGGCGCGTACGCCGACACCTCGGCGGACGCGCTGGCCGCCGCCGTCGCCTTCGCCTGCGGCCCCTACGTCGTCCCCAACGCCTTCATCGAGGGCTGGGCCGTCCGCACCAACAACCCGCCCTCCGGCCATGTGCGCGGCGAGGGCGCGATGCAGGTGTGCGCCGCGTACGAGGCGCAGATGGACAAGCTGGCCAAGAGACTCGGCGTCGAACCGGCCGAGCTGCGGCTGCGCAACGTCATGGCGACCGGCGACCTCCTGCCGACCGGCCAGACGGTCACCTGCCCGGCGCCGGTCGCCGAACTCCTCCAGGCGGTACGGGACTTCCCGCTGCCCGCGCTGCCCAAGGACACCCCCGAGGACGAGTGGCTGCTGCCCGGCGGCCCCGAGGGCGCGGGCGAACCGGGCGCGGTGCGCCGCGGCGTGGGCTACGGCCTCGGCATGGTGCACATGCTCGGCGCGGAGGGCGCCGACGAGGTCTCCACGGCCACGGTGAAGGTGCAGGACGGAGTGGCGACCGTGCTGTGCGCGGCCGTCGAGACCGGCCAGGGCTTCACCACGCTCGCCCGGCAGATCGTCCAGGAGATCCTGGGCGTCGACGAGGTCCACGTGGCGCCGGTGGACACCGACCAGCCCCCCGCGGGGGCGGGCTGCCGGGGCCGGCACACCTGGGTGTCCGGCGGGGCCGTCGAGCGCGCCGCCAAGATGGTCCGCACCCAGCTGCTCCAGCCGCTGGCCCACAAGTTCGGGATGTCCACCGAGCTGCTCCAGATCGCCGACGGCAAGATCACCTCCTACGACGGGGTGCTGTCCACCACGGTCGGCGAGGCCCTGGAGGGCAAGGAGCTGTGGGCGACCGCTCAGTGCCGGCCGCACCCCACCGAGCCGCTGGACGCCGCCGGACAGGGCGACGCCTTCGTGGGCATGGCCTTCTGCGCGATCCGCGCGGTGGTCGACGTCGACATCGAGCTGGGTTCCGTCCGGGTGGTGGAGCTGGCGGTCGCGCAGGACGTCGGCCGGGTGCTGAACCCCGCCCAGCTGGCGGCCCGGATCGAGGCCGGCGTCACCCAGGGCGTCGGCATCGCCCTCACCGAGAACCTGCGCGCCCCGCGCGGGGTGATACGGCACCCGGACCTCACCGGTTACGCGCTGCCGACGGCCCTGGACGCGCCGGACATCCGGATCGTCAAGCTCGTCGAGGAGCGGGACGTGGTGGCGCCGTTCGGCGCGAAGGCGGTCAGCGCGGTGCCGGTGGTGGCCTCGCCGGCGGCGATCGCGTCGGCGGTGCGGGCGGCCACGGGGCGTCCCGTGAACCGGCTGCCGATCCGGCCGCAGGCGGCGGTGGTGACCGCTCAGTAGGCGCCGAGTGACCGGTGTCCGGGCTGGTCAGGGTGATTGTCAGTGGCGCCGCGTAGTGT
This sequence comes from Streptomyces sp. NPDC001532, assembly GCF_040298625.1. Classification (NCBI taxonomy): domain Bacteria; kingdom Bacillati; phylum Actinomycetota; class Actinomycetes; order Kitasatosporales; family Streptomycetaceae; genus Streptomyces; species Streptomyces sp. NPDC001532. Next base: position 519,698 of record NZ_JBEPAL010000001.1, on the reverse strand, counting down.
TTGTCCCATGAGCACGACCGGCGCCGTCGTCACGGCGATCAGCACCCCGGCCACCGCATCGGGCCTGGCCCTCGACCTGTCCCCGCGCCTGCTCGACGAGGAGTTCGGGCGCGGCCGGGTGGCCCGCTTCGAGGACGTCGACTTCCCCGCGACGCTCACCCATGAACCGACCCGCCGCTTCCTGAGCGAGACCGGACTGCCCGCGGACGAGGCGCTGTTCTCCCTGGACACCGACCTGCCGCTGCCGACGCTCACCGAGTTCTACACCGACGAGGAGTACGCGGGCGACTTCCCGCTCGACCATCTCCCGCACACCGCCGACCAGTTGATACGCCTCGGCCGCCTGCGGGGCGACGCGGGCCTGGTCGTCGACGGCGCCACCGGCGAGATCCTGCGCTGGACCGAACCCCAGGCCCGCCTGGACCCCCTGAACCGGGACGTCTCGGAACTGGTCCTCGCCCTCTGCCTGTTGCGCGCCAAGAGCGACGAGGTGACGACCGGCCTGGAGACGGCGGCGGGAATCGCGCCGAGGTGACTCGCGGTCACCTACGGCAAGGGGGCGGCACCCCCGACGGGATGCCGCCCGCGCACCGCGCCGGGACGCGCGGTGCGTATGGAGGCCGTGGCGGGATTCGAACCCACGTAACTCGCTTTGCAGGCGAGCCCCTGAACCACTCGGGCACACGGCCGACGTGATGCCTTGACGGTATGGCCGGGGCGGAGCGGGGCTCAAGAGGATCGGGAGGGCTGCAACGGGACTGCCATACGGCGTTCACAAAACGCGGGACGCCGGCTGGTCGTACGACCAAGGGCTGAGGAGATCACCGTCTCCCGACAGGGGTCAACAAGGTGCTTGCCCCTTACTCTGACCTGCATGGCCGCCCTGGAACCCCGCGACGCCGCTGTCGCCGACGCCGAAGTGATCCCACCGCTCCCCGAACCCGTCGAGAGCGGCGGGGTGCTGAGCCGGTCCTACCGCGCGCTCAGCGTCGGCATCGTCTCCGTCGTTCTGCTGATCGCCTTCGAGGCGACGGCCGTGGGGACCGCGATGCCGGTCGCGGCGCGGGAGCTGGACGGGGTGTCGCTGTACGCGTTCGCGTTCTCCGGGTATTTCACGACGAGCCTGTTCGCGATGGTGCTGTCCGGGCAGTGGTCCGACCGGCGCGGCCCGCTGGGGCCGCTGACCTGCGGTATAGCCGCCTTCGCGGCGGGGCTGCTGCTGTCCGGGACGGCCGGGGCGATGTGGCTGTTCATCCTCGGCCGGGCGGTGCAGGGCCTCGGCGGCGGACTGGTGATCGTCGCGCTGTACGTGATCGTCGGCCGGGCCTACCCGGAGCGGCTGCGGCCCGCGATCATGGCCGCGTTCGCCGCGAGCTGGGTCGTCCCCTCGGTCGTCGGCCCGCTGGCCGCCGGCGCGGTGACCGAGCAGCTGGGCTGGCGCTGGGTGTTCGTCGGCATCCCGGTCCTCGTCGTGTTCCCGCTGGCGCTGGCACTGCCGCAGATCCGCCGCCGGGCGTCCGGAGCGGTCGGCGCGGACGGCGAGGCGGGCGAGGCGGCGGACGGCGGGTCCGGCGGCACGGGCTCCTTCGGCGGCCGTCGCATCCGCCTCGCGCTCGGCCTCTCCCTGGGCGCCGGACTCCTCCAGTACGCCGCCCAGGACCTGCGCTGGATCTCCCTGCTGCCCGGCGCGGCCGGTGCCGCCCTGCTGGTCCCGACGGCCCTCGGGCTGCTGCCGCGCGGCACCTTCCGGGCGGCGCGCGGACTGCCGTCCGTGGTGCTGCTGCGCGGTGTCGCGGCGGGCTCGTTCATCGCGGCGGAGTCCTTCGTCCCGCTGATGCTGGTCACCCAGCGGGGGCTGTCGCCGACGCTCGCCGGGTTCTCGCTGGCGGCTGGCGGCGGGACCTGGGCGCTGGGCTCCTGGGTGCAGTCGCGGCCTCGGCTGGAGCGGTACCGGGAGCGGCTGACGACGGCGGGCATGGTGCTGGTGGCGGCCGCCATCGCGACCGCGCCGAGCGTGCTGATCGACGCGGTGCCGGTGTGGACGGTGGCGGTGGCCTGGGGCTTCGGCTGCTTCGGCATGGGCCTGGTGATCTCCTCCACCAGCGTGCTGCTGCTCCAGCTCTCCGCCCCGCGGGAGGCCGGCAGCAACTCCGCCGCCCTCCAGATCTCCGACGGCCTGTCCAATGTGATCCTCCTCGCGGCCGGCGGCGCGGCCTTCGCGGCGCTCGGCGGCGGCACGGTCGCGCACGCCGCGTCCGGCTCCGCGGACGCCTCCCATCCGGTGGCCTTCGCGGCCGTCTTCCTGCCCATGGCGGCGGTGGCGCTGGCGGGCGCGTGGGTGACGACCCGGCTGCGAAACCGCTGAGTCACCGAGGGTGTTGTGACGTCAGTCCCACCCTCGGGCGACCCGGTGTCGTTCGCGCGTTGACGGTGCCGGGGCGCCGGTAGGGTGGCCCGGTTGTCCTACGTAGCCGAGCGCCCCGCCCGTCGCCCGCCGCCATCTTCGAGCGACGCGCCGCGCGCGGCCCCCTGGATTCGACCCCGTACGGAGACCGTGACTACCACCGCCGCTTCCTCCTCCCACCACCTCTCGCCCGCCTTCCCCGGCCGTGCCCCGTGGGGAACCGCCAGCAAGCTGCGTGCCTGGCAGCAGGGGGCGATGGAGAAGTACGTCCAGGAGCAGCCGCGAGACTTCCTGGCGGTCGCCACCCCCGGCGCCGGCAAGACCACCTTCGCGCTGACGCTGGCGTCCTGGCTGCTGCACCACCACGTCGTGCAGCAGGTGACCGTGGTCGCGCCCACCGAGCATCTGAAGAAGCAGTGGGCCGAGGCCGCCGCCCGGATAGGGATCAAGCTGGACCCCGAGTACAGCGCGGGACCGCTGGGCCGTGAGTACCACGGCGTCGCGGTCACCTACGCCGGTGTCGGCGTCCGGCCGATGCTGCACCGCAACCGGGTCGAGCAGCGCAAGACCCTCGTCATCCTCGACGAGATCCACCACGCCGGTGACTCCAAGTCGTGGGGCGAGGCCTGCCTGGAGGCGTTCGAGCCGGCCACCCGGCGGCTCGCGCTGACCGGTACGCCGTTCCGCTCGGACACCAACCCCATCCCCTTCGTCACCTACGAGGAGGGACAGGACGGCATCCGGCGTTCGGCCGCCGACTACACCTACGGCTACGGCTCCGCGCTCGCCGACAACGTCGTCCGCCCGGTGATCTTCCTTTCCTACAGCGGCAACATGCGCTGGCGGACCAAGGCCGGTGACGAGATCGAGGCCCGGCTCGGCGAGCCGATGACCAAGGACGCCATCAGCCAGGCCTGGCGCACCGCCCTCGATCCGCGCGGCGACTGGATGCCCGCGGTGCTGCGCGCCGCCGACCAGCGGCTGACCGAGGTGAGGAAGGCGATCCCGGACGCGGGCGCCCTCGTCATCGCCTCCGACCAGGACTCGGCCCGCGCCTACGCCAAGCTCATCCGGGACATCACCGGCCACAAGGCGACGCTGGTGCTCTCCGACGACGCCGGGGCCTCCGACCGGATCGACGAGTTCAGCGGCAGCACCGACCGCTGGATGGTCGCCGTACGCATGGTGTCCGAGGGCGTCGACGTGCCGCGTCTCGCGGTCGGGGTGTACGCGACGACGATCTCCACACCGCTGTTCTTCGCGCAGGCCGTCGGGCGCTTCGTGCGGTCCAGGCGGCGCGGCGAGACCGCGTCGGTGTTCCTGCCGACCGTGCCCGACCTGCTGACCTTCGCCAACGAGATGGAGCGCGAGCGGGACCACGTCCTCGACAAGCCGAAGAAGGACGGCGAGGAGGACCCGTACGCCGAGGAGGACAAGCTCCTGGCGGAGGCGGAGAAGCAGCAGGACGAGGACACCGGCGAACAGGACATGCTGCCCTTCGAGGCGCTGGAGTCCGACGCGGTGTTCGACCGGGTCATGTACAACGGCGCCGAGTTCGGTATGCAGGCCCACCCCGGCAGCGAGGAGGAGCAGGACTACCTCGGCATTCCGGGCCTCCTGGAGCCGGAGCAGGTCCAGCTGCTGCTCCAGAAGCGGCAGGCGCGGCAGATCGCGCACAGCAAGAAGAAGCCGGACGCCGAGGCGGACCTGCTGGAACTGCCCGCCGAGCGGCGGCCGGTGGTCTCCCACAAGGAGATGATGGAGCTGCGGCGGCAGCTGAACACGATGGTCGGCGCGTACGTCCACCAGAGCGGCAAGCCGCACGGGGTCATCCACACCGAGCTGCGCCGGGTGTGCGGCGGGCCGCCGGCCGCGGAGGCCACGGCCGGCCAGCTGCGGCAGCGGATCGCCAAGGTGCAGGAGTGGGCCACGCGGATGCGGTAGCCGCCCGAGGCGTGAGACGCGGCGGCGCGCGCCGTACGTAACAGGACAAATCGCGGCAGGTCATATCGGTCACTGCCCGGATTCTGGACGATGCCTTCCGCTCAGCGGACTGGCTTCGCTACTGTCCCGCTACGCACACGCCCCGTGGCAGCGCCGCCGCGGAGCGCAGCCGTGAAGCGACGCGGCCCGGCACAGGCCGGGCCGCCGGCCGATCGGCGGCCTCTGAAGCGCGTCGCTGACGGGACTCGGCGACGCATCCGACGCGAGGGGGCTGCCGACCTCACCACTTAAGGAGTGGGCGTCGTGACCGCGGAGACCTCTCAGACGCTCGACCGGGGACTGCGTGTCCTCAAGCTGCTGGCCGACACGGACCACGGGCTGACCGTCACCGAGCTTTCCACCAAACTGGGCGTGAACCGGACCGTGGTGTACCGGTTGCTCGCCACGTTGGAACAGCACGCACTGGTACGTCGTGACCTCGGCGGACGTGCCCGGGTCGGGCTCGGTGTGCTCGGCCTGGGCCGCCAGGTGCATCCGCTGGTCCGCGAGGCGGCGCTGCCGGCGCTGCGGTCGCTGGCGGAGGACATAGGGGCCACCGCGCATCTGACACTGGTGGACGGGGCCGAGGCGCTCGCCGTCGCCGTGGTGGAGCCGACGTGGACGGACTACCACGTGGCCTACCGGGCCGGGTTCCGGCATCCGCTGGACCGCGGAGCCGCCGGCAAGGCGATCCTCTCCGCCCGGCAGCGGCCCTCGGCGGAGCCCGGCTACACGCTGACGCACGGCGAGCTGGAGGCCGGGGCGAGCGGGGCCGCCGCGCCGCTGCTGGGCGTGACCGGGGTCGAGGGCAGCGTCGGCGTGGTGATGCTGGCGGACGCCGTGCCGGAGCGGGTCGGGACCCGGGTGATGGAGGCGGCGCGGGAGGTCGCGGAAGCGCTGCGGTGAGCTGCGGCCGCCCACCGGCCGCACCCCGCTTCGCTCACGTTAGATTGACCCCGTGCTCTCACGTCTCTCGCGTCCCCAAGCCCTCGGTGTCTGTGCGGTGCCCGTGGTGGCGCTGGTCGCCACGGCGGTGTTCGCGCCGCTGCCCTTCGCGGTGGCGCAGCCGGGGCTGACCGCGAACGTGCTGGGGGAGGACAAGGGGACGCCGGTGATCACCGTCTCGGGCGCCCCGACCAGGGACACCAGCGGCGAGCTGCGGATGACGACCATCGAGGCGACCAGCCCGGACACCGCGGTGTCGCTCGCGGAGGTGGTCGACGGCTGGTTCAGCACCGACCAGGCCGTGATGCCCCGCGACTCCGTCTACCCGAGCGGTGACAGCGTCAAGGAGATCGAGGAGTACAACACGGAGCAGATGCGGCAGTCGCAGGACGCGGCGACCGAGGCCGCGCTGAACTACCTCGGCCGCTCCGACGAGGGCATCGAGGTGCGGCTGGAACTCGCCGACGTCGGCGGCCCCAGCGCCGGCCTGCTGTTCTCGCTCGGCATCGTGGACAAGCTGCGCGGCGACGGCAGCGGCGGCGACCTCACCGGCGGCCGCACCGTCGCCGGTACGGGCACGATCACGCCCGACGGCAAGGTCGGCGCGGTCGGCGGGGTGGCCCTGAAGACGCAGGCCGCCCGGCGGGACGGCGCGACCGTCTTCCTGGTGCCCGAGGCGGAGTGCTCGGAGGCCGAGGCGGAGCTGCCGAAGGGCCTGCGGCTGATCCCGGTGAGCACGCTCAAGGGCGCCGTGCGGTCCCTCGAGGCGCTGGAGTCCGGCAAGGGGTCCGTCCCCAGCTGCTGACCGTTCCCGGTTGCCGGCCGTCCCCGATCGCTCAGCGTGTCAGCCCTCCCGCACGAACCCCTCGTCCACCAGCCAGTCCAGCGCCACCTGGTGCGGGTCCTCGCCGTCCACGTCGACCTTGGCGTTCAGCTCCTGCGCCACGTAGTTGTCCAGCTTCTTCGTGATCGGGTCGAGGATGCCCGTGATCGCCGGCCACTCCTTCAGCGTGTCCGTGTTGATCACCGGCGCCGCGTTGTAGTTGGGGAAGAACTTCCTGTCGTCCTCCATCACCACCAGGTTCATGGACTTCACCCGCCCGTCCGTGGTGAAGACCTCGCCGTAGGTGCAGCTGCCCTTCGCCGCCTGGGTGTAGATGATGCCGGTGTCCATCTGCGTGACCCGGCCCGGCGGGATGTCCATCCCGTACGCCTTCTCCATCCCCGGCAGCCCGTCCGCCCGGTTGGCGAACTCGCCCTCCACGCACAGCGTCACGGCACCGGGGTCCTTCTCCGCCAGCTCGGCGACGTCCGAGAGCGTCTTCGTGCCGTACTTCTCGAAGTTCGCCTGGTTCATCGCCAGCGCGTAGGTGTTGTTCAGGGAGGACGGCGCGAGCCAGGTCAGGCCGTTCTTCCGGTCGGCCTCGGCCACCGCCTCCCACTGCTGCCGCGGGTCCGGGATGGGCTCGCTGTTGCCCAGGTACGTGATCCAGGCGGTGCCGGTGTACTCGTACACGGCGTCCGCGTCGCCGTTCTTGACGGCCTCGCGCGAGCCGATGGACCCCTGGATGCCGGTGCGGTCGAGGACTTCCGCGCCGGCCGCCTGGAACGCGATCCCCATGATCGCGCCGAGGATCAGCTGCTCGGTGAACTCCTTCGACGTCACGGTCAGCTTCGCGCCCTCGAGCGGTTCGCCCTGCCCGACGGAGCCCGGCCGCACATCGTCGACCATCGGCGAGCCGCTGGTCAGCCCGCACCCGGAGGCCGCCGTCAGCAGTCCGCCGGCCAGCAGCAGACACATCCGCCGTCTCATGTCCCCACCTCCAGCCCCCGCGGCCGCAGCACCACTTCCGCCAGCGAGGCCAGCCAGTCGATCAGCAGGGCGAGGGAGACGGTGAGGATGGCGCCCAGGCACAGCACCGGCATGCGCTGGCTGGTGATGCCGGTGGTGATCAGCACGCCCAGCCCGCCGCCGCCCCCGAAGGTCGCGAGCGTCGCCGTGCCCACGTTCAGCACCAGCGCCGTCCGCACGCCCGCCAGGATCAGCGGCACCGCCAGCGGCAGTTCCACCTTGGTGAGCACACCCGTCGAGGACATGCCGATACCGCGCGCCGCCTCCAGCAGGGTCGGGTCGTTCGCCTTGAGGCCGGCGATGGTGTTGGCCAGCACCGGCAGGATGGCGTAGATGATGATGCCGATCAGGGCCGCCCGGCGGCCGATGCCGAGCCAGATCACCAGCAGCGCCAGCAGGCCGATCGCCGGGGTCGCCTGACCGATGTTGGCCAGCGCCATCGCCACCGGGGTGGCCTTGCGGAACGGTTTCCTGGTCAGCAGGATGCCCAGCGGGATGGCGATGATCAGCACGAAGAAGGTGGAGATCACCGTCAGCTGGATGTGCTGCCACAGCGCCTTGGACACCTGCCCGCCGGACAGCGCGTTCTCCGAGATGGTGTCGAGGTCGGCCTGTGCGAACCAGAGCCAGGTCGCCAGCAGCAGCGCCACCACGAAGGCGGGCAGGAAGACCAGCTTCCGCCAGCCGACCCGGCGGCGCGCGGGACGGCGCGGCGCGGGGGCCTGATCCGGCTCGCCGTCGTCCTGGTGGAGCAGGTCGTCGGCCTCCCGTCCGGTCTCGGGGCGGTCGCCGCGCCGCGAATCGGTGGTCACGCCTTCGCCTCCCCGCCGAAGCCCTCCTGCTCCGCGTGGGTGCGCTCGGCCCGCGCCTCCTCCAGTTCGTGCTGGGCCTCCATCGCCTCCAGCCGGTCGGCCTCCAGCAGCTCGTGCACGGAGTTCATCAGCGTCTCCATGTCGACGACGCCGGTGTACTCGCCGCGCCGCCCGGTCACCACCACCCGCCCCGCGTTGTCGGTGAGCACCGCCTCCAGCGCGTCGCGCAGGGTGGCGTCACGGGTCACCGTGTCGCTCACCAGGGTGCCCGCGCGGGCCAGCGACCCCTTGGCCCGCATCAGGTCGCCGCGCCGCAGCCACTTGTAGGGGCGGCCCCGCTTGTCCAGCATCAGGATCTCGTTCGTACCGCTGGAGCGGAGCCGGCCGAAGATGCCCTGGAGCGGGTCGTCGACGGTCACCGTCGGATAGTCGGTGATCTCCACATCGCGTACGCGGGTCAGGTTGAGCCGCTTCAGCGCGGCGCCCGCGCCGACGAAACCGGAGACGAAGTCGTCCGCCGGGTTGGTGAGGATCGCCTCCGGGGTGTCGAACTGGGCGATGTGCGACCGCTCCCGCAGGACCGCGATCCGGTCGCCCAGCTTGATCGCCTCGTCGAAGTCGTGGGTGACGAACACGATCGTCTTGTGCAGCTCGTGCTGGAGCCGGATCAGCTCGTCCTGGAGGTGGTCCCGGGTGATCGGGTCCACCGCGCCGAACGGCTCGTCCATCAGCAGCACCGGCGGATCGGCGGCCAGCGCCCGCGCCACGCCCACCCGCTGCTGCTGGCCGCCGGAGAGCTGGCGCGGATAGCGGCCGTGGAACTCGCCGGGGTCCAGGCCCACCAGGTCGAGCAGCTCGTCCACCCGCGAGCGGATCCGGGACTTGGACCAGCCGATCATCTTCGGTACGAGACCGATGTTCTGCGCGACCGTCATGTGCGGGAAGAGACCGGCCGACTGGATGGCGTACCCGACCTTGCGGCGCAGCTTCACCGGGTCGATGTCGGTGACGTCCTCGCCGTTGATGCGGATCCGGCCGCCGGACGGCTCGATCAGCCGGTTGATCATCTTCAGCGTGGTGGACTTGCCGCAGCCGGACGGGCCGACGAAGATCACCGTCTCGCCGGCGCCGATCTCCATGGTGACGTTGTCCACCGACGGCTCGGGATTGCCCGGATACCGCTTGGTCAGGTTCTCCAGCTCGATGGTGGCACCACTGGCGCTGGTCTCAGGCACGGATCCCCCTGGGGATGGTCAGCCGTCCGAGGAGGACGTAGGCGGCGTCGAAGAGCAGGGCCAGCACGATGATCCCGAGGGTGCCCGCCAGCACCTGGTTCAGCGCGTTCTTGCTGCCCAGGGAGGCCAGCCCGCGGAAGATCTCGTTGCCGAGGCCGGGCCCGGAGGCGTACGCCGCGATGGCCGCGATGCCCATCAGCATCTGCGTCGAGACCCGGATGCCGGTCAGGATCGGCGGCCAGGCCAGCGGCAGCTCCACCCGCACCAGCTGCGTCAGCCGGGACATCCCGATGCCCCGCGCGGCGTCCACCAGCGAGGGGTCCACGCCCCGCAGGCCGACGATCGAGTTCCGCACGATCGGCAGCAGCCCGTACAGGGTCAGCGCGATCACCGTCGGGGCCACGCCCAGGCCGACGATCGGGATCAGCAGACCGATCATGGCCAGCGAGGGAATGGTCAGGATGGTGGAGGTCACGGTCGTGGACAGATTGCCCGCCCAGGCGCTGCGGTAGGTGGCCACCCCGATCAGCACACCGATGACGGTCGCCACCACCATGCACTGGAAGACGGCGCTGGCGTGCTGCCCGGCGTCGGTGAGCAACTGCTGATGGCGACTGCCCAGGTACTCCCAGAAGTTCACACCGCCTCACCCCACGACTAGGACGTCCGCTCCGGATCCTCCGCCGCCTGCTCCACCAGCGGGATGATCCGCAGCGGAACGGGGTTCTCCATGACGATCGCGGTGGAGGCCCGGACAATGCCATCAAAACCGACAACGCGGTCGATCACCCGCTGAAGATCGGCATTGGAGCGGGCCACCAGCCGGCACAGCATGTCGTTGGCGCCGGTCGTGGTGTGCAGCTCCAGCACCTCCGGCACGGTCGCCAAGTGGGCCCGCACATCCGCTCCTTGCCCCTGCCGGATCTGCAGCGTGGCGAAGGCCGTCACCGGATATCCGAGGGCGGCCGGGTCCACCTGCGGACCGAATCCGCGGATGACTCCGTTCGACTGAAGGCGGTCCAGCCGCGCCTGCACCGTGCCGCGCGCCACACCCAGCCGCCGGGACATCTCCAGCACCCCGATCCGCGGCTCCCGCGCCAGCAGCACGATGATCCGGCCGTCCAGACGATCGATCGCCATCCGACCCCTCCTGCGGTGAGCATCCTGTACAGAAAGTCCGCCGAAGCGGCCGTACGGCTGAGCAGATTGCCCAGCGAATACGCAAACTATTGCGCACCTTGCAGAGCGGGGCCAGGCTTCGGCTATGACGCAGACCACACACCACACTCCCGACACCGCCCGGCAGGCCGACCCCTTCCCGGTCAAGGGGATGGACGCGGTCGTGTTCGCCGTGGGCAACGCCAAGCAGGCGGCGCACTACTACTCCACCGCCTTCGGCATGCGGCTGGTCGCGTACTCCGGACCGGAGAACGGCAGCCGTGAGACCGCCTCGTACGTGCTGGAGAACGGCTCGGCACGGTTCGTCCTCACCTCCGTCATCAAGCCCGCCACCACCTGGGGCCACTTCCTCGCCCAGCACGTGGCCGAGCACGGCGACGGCGTCGTCGACCTCGCCATCGAGGTGCCGGACGCCCGCGCCGCCTACGCCTACGCCATCGAGCACGGCGCCCGCTCGGTGGCCGAGCCGTACGAGCTGAAGGACGAGCACGGCACGGTCGTCCTCGCGGCCATCGCCACCTACGGCGAGACCCGGCACACCCTCGTCGAGCGCACCGGCTACGACGGCCCCTACCTGCCCGGCTACACCGCCGCGAGCCCCCTGGTCGAGCCGCCCGCCCAGCGCACCTTCCAGGCCGTCGACCACTGCGTCGGCAACGTCGAACTCGGCCGGATGAACGAGTGGGTCGGCTTCTACAACAAGGTCATGGGCTTCACGAACATGAAGGAGTTCGTGGGCGACGACATCGCGACCGAGTACAGCGCGCTGATGTCGAAGGTCGTGGCCGATGGGACGCTGAAGGTCAAGTTCCCGATCAACGAGCCCGCGATCGCCAAGAAGAAGTCGCAGATCGACGAGTACCTGGAGTTCTACGGCGGCGCCGGTGTCCAGCACATCGCGCTGAACACCAACGACATCGTGGCGACCGTCCGCACCATGCGCGCGGCCGGGGTGCAGTTCCTCGACACCCCGGACTCGTACTACGACACCCTCGGCGAGTGGGTCGGCGACACCCGCGTCCCCGTGGAGACCCTGCGCGAACTGAAGATCCTCGCCGACCGCGACGAGGACGGCTATCTGCTGCAGATCTTCACCAAGCCGGTCCAGGACCGCCCGACCGTCTTCTTCGAACTCATCGAGCGGCACGGCTCCATGGGCTTCGGCAAGGGCAACTTCAAGGCCCTCTTCGAGGCGATCGAGCGCGAACAGGCCAAGCGCGGCAACCTGTAGCGACGACGCGCGGCACCGAACGCCTCCGGGGCGCGACGAGCGGTCAGCCCGCCGCCCCGGAGGACTTCGCGTCGCCCGTCGGCGGCTTCACCAGCGGCGGCTCGCCCAGCTCCTGGAGAGCCGTCTGCGCCGTCCGCGCACCCAGCGGCGAGAAGAACGGGTTGATGCGCAGCGCCTCCCGCAGATGCCGCCGGGCCGGACCGGTCATGTTCAGCTTCTTCTCGATCATCCCCCGGTGGAACGCGTACAGCGCGCTGCGCACACCGCCCCCCTTCTCCGCGTCCATCGTCCGCTCCGCCAGCTTCAGCGCCTCCTTGTGCTCCCCGGCCCGGTGCAGCGCCCAGCCGAGCGCGTCGGTGACGGCGATCGACGGCTGACGGCGCCACTCCGCGCGCAGCAGCCGCACCGCGGCCCGCGCGTCGCCGTGATCCGCCTCGAACCGGCCCAGCACCAGCTGCTCGTCCGCACCGCCCGCGGCCGCCGCCCGCACCCGCTCCCGCAGCAGGTCGTACTGCACCCGCGCCGGCTGCGCGAGGTCCAGCGACTCGTACAACTCGCCCAGCTCCAGCGCGTACACCGGCGCCGGCTGCTTGGCCAGCGCCGCCCGGTACGCGCTCAGCGCCTCCGACACCCGGCCCAGCGCCGCCAGCGCCTTGCCCTGGCCGGCCTGCGCGGCCCGCTGGTCCGGATCGGTCCGCAGCGCCTCCTGGAAGTGCAGCAGCGCGCCCTCGCGGTCCCCGCGCTCCCACGCCAGCTGCCCGGCCCGCTCCAGCCAGGCGGCCCGCTCGGCGGGCGTCTCCGCGGCCGCCGCCGCGTCCGACAGCGCCGCCGCGGCGTCCTCGCGCCAGCCCTGGTCCCAGTACACGGCCGCCGCGCGCGCCATCACGGCCGGCCCGGTACGCAGCTTCTGCAACCGGTCCAGGGTCCGCCGCGTCGCCTTGTGATCACCGAGGCCGGTGTACGCCTCGATCAGCTGCGGATACGTCGTCCACCGCTTGGCGTCCGCCGCCAGCGCGGCCTCGCCCCACTTCCGCGCCGCCGGGAAGTCCCGCCGCGCGTTCGCCAGCGCCGCGAGACCGTCCAGCGCCTCCGCGTTGCCCTTCGGCCGCACCTTCAGCGAGGTGCGCAACGCCTGCTCCGCCTTCGGGTAGTACCCCGCGTCCGCGGTCCGCCGGCCCTGCTCCACGTACGCGGCACCCAGCACCGCCCACGACGGGGCGTCCAGCGGGTGCTTGCGCAGATGCGCCTCCCGGTCCCCGATCAGCACCGCCAGTTCGTCCAGCGCGGCGGGCGTCCCCTCGACCACCGCCTCCCGCGCCTTCTCGGGCCCCGCGGCCGGCACCGCCGCGCCCGGCCGCTCCGGCGCGCGCCACACCAGCACGCCACCGAGCACCAGACACCCGACCAGCGAGGCTCCCGCCACGCCCTTGAGCACGCGCAGCCACGGCGACGGCCCGTCCTGGGCGGCGGCGGGGCGGGGGATCGCGGCGGTCCGAGGTTCCGGAGCCCCACCGTCCGCGACGACCAAGGTGCTGCGAACGGCACCCACCGGCTCACCGGTGCCCTGCCAGGTCCCGGCGCCGCGATCGCCGTCGTCGTCCGCCTCGGCTCCGTCCCGGCCCAGACCCTCGGCGCTGTCACCGTCCGTCGCCTGCGCGGGACTCGGCCCACCGCGCGACGTCCCGACAGCCGGAACCGGGGCCTGGTCGTCCTCGGCCCCCAGGGTGCTCCCGGCGCCCGAGACGTTCTTCGGGCGGCCACCGCCTCGCCCGCGTCCGGCGCTCGCGGCGCGGCTGCGCCTGGCAGTGCCCTTGAGGGCTTCCGCGCCCACGGCGTTCTCCGGGCCCACGGCGTTCTCCGGGCTTACGGCGTTCGGGTCGTGCCCGGTGTCCGGCGTGCTCTCGGGGCGGTCATCACCGGCGCGCTCCGGGTCCTCGGTCTTCGCGGTGCTCTGGGTCTTCGCGGTGCTCTCGGTCTTCGGTGTGCTCTTGGCCTTCGGCGTGGTCTCGGTCCTGGGCGTGCCCTCG